>JALTMC010000915.1 GCA_027005175.1 Myxococcales bacterium | reverse complement strand
GCTCTAAGCCTCCTCCACCTCCTCCGCCTCCTCCCACAAAGGGCTGTGAGTCCACAAAACCCGGTACTTATACGATGCTGCGGTACGCAGAGGCCGTTCAAGCGAAAGGGGACTGGAAAGGAACTGCGCTTGCGAAAGGTGCGCCTGATCAGAAAGAAGCGAGCAGCCCGAATGTTGACAAAGGTGATGAGCTGCTTGCATCCCAGTTTCGGTTTTGTACGCCCAAAGGCAACAACAGGATCTCTCGTGTACGTATCGGGATCTTGGGTCGGATGCAGTATGCAACAACCCAGTACAAGTTGATCATGTTTTGGGAGTCGTCGGGCAAGTCGTTTACTTTTTCTCAAACACAACGACTTTGGGCTTGGGGCGATATTACCTCTGCCAAAACAAAGTGGACATGGAAAGATGTACAGGCTCTCACCATTCGTACAGGGCTACAATCTCACCCCGGAGGGAAACGTGATAGCGATGCCTGGGTGGATGCCTTTGGTATCGAGGTTCACTATGTTATCGCCGCGACACAATGTCCCACGGGTTTTGTGCGCTGCGCGGACAGTTGTGTCGATATTCAAAAGTCTGGCTACCATTGTGGAAAATGCAATAACAAATGCACATCCAAGTCTACCTGTGTGGCGGGTAAGTGTTCCCAAACCTGCCCTGGTTCTTTGAAGTTGTGCCAACAGAAATGTATCGACGACCAGACTGCAATCGATCACTGTGGTGGTTGCGGTAAAGCTTGCCAGGAGGCCGAGCTTTGTGTGAAGGGGAAATGCACCAAGCGGTGTCCTACGGGAGAGACGTTGTGTGGCAAGATATGCAGTCGCTTACTGGAAGACAAAGCCAATTGTGGTGGGTGTGGAAAAGCTTGCCCCTCTGGTCAGGTTTGTGCTCTCAGCCAATGTGTTAAACCACAATCATGCCCACAGGGAAAACAACGTTGTTCCAATCGTTGTGTGGATCTTCAAAGTGACCCGACTCGTTGTGGTCGTTGTAATATTGTTTGCGGTCAGGGTGTTCTTTGCAAGAGTGGACAATGTGTCCCCGCTTCGGGTGAATCGAATGATTCGGAACCCTCCGGTCAGCCCGAGCCCAGCGGTACAGAGCCTCCAGGAAAAGATTCATCCACACCTGTGGAACCTCCTTCCTCTTCCGAGGAGGGCACAGTCTTGGATGCCGGAGCACAAGATCTTCGCAGTGTGACACGAACTCGGGGCTGCCTTTGTGATAGTCAAGCTCCACAACCTTTGGATTGGCTTCTATTCTTGGTGGTTGCTCTTGTTTTAGGATGGGGAAGGACGTGGTAATGGATATTGTCGATCGTTTGGGGGACCTGCCCAAGTCTGGTCCTTTCCGGCTCAGAGGGAGCTTTCTCCCACGGCAACTGATGAAGGGCTTCTTTCTCGTCCTTCTCTTGGGTGGACTGGGGGGAGGATTTGGCTACTATGGTGCGTATCTGATCACGCAGCTAACGGAGATGTCTTATGTTTGGAAACATGGAAAAAAAGCGTATGCCTTGGGATATCGTGGTAAGGTCCGAACCACCAATGTTTTGCTCAAAAGCTACGACCTCAAAGTTCACTACCGCACTCTTAATGGTGAACGATTTATCAAACAAGTCGAGTTCTTCCGATTTTTAACAGGTCCCGGAAAAGGCGATACATATACCGTTCGTTATCTCAAAAAGGAACCGAAGCGAATCGCGTTCTCATGGGCTTATGAAGCCCGCTATCACGGGTGGTCCTTTGCCCTTTTTATGCTGGGAATCGCCTGCTTGTTTCTTTGGAGCCTGTATGCTTTGGGGCGTGAATTCCTCAGCAATACGTTTCGAGTCAAACGATTGGCTCGGAAGGGCCAACTGGTGGCTGCAACCATCAATGAAGTCCAAACGATACCGAACCCACAAACAGGTAAGACAGAATATCTGTATCTGTTTTCTTACGAACGAGAGCGAACCTATGATGCAGAGTTCAAAGTAACCGATGAGTCGGAGCATCCGTTGCTACTTCACGACGGTGCGAAGATGGTGTTACTCGCCCCTCAAACAGGAAAAGAATTCTGGGTCTTGCGACACGATGGATATCCACTGGTTTTGTGACAGATGTCCACTGGTTTTGTGACGGATGTCCACTGGTTTTGTGACGGATGTCCACTGGTTTTGTGATGGATGTCCACTGGTTTTGTGATGGATATCCACTGGTTTTGTGAAGAGCTCTTAATGTTGTTTTCATCAATGCAGTGATGAAGCCAGAGCTTAGAATCTGAAGCAGAGAAGGATGCTCTTGAGCGGTCCAATCGCACAGCGTTTTCCTGATGAAGCCAGAGCCTAGAATCTGAAGCAGAGAAGGAGTTTTTCTTTGAAGTCGTTTCGACGTTGGCAGTTGTTGCATGTGGGGCCTTCCTCGTGGGGAGTGGAACCCGAATGCCATACCATTCCTCTGGGGTTTGCGCCTGGTCAGGACGCTGTGGCCTTTTCTACCCCGTCGTTTCTTGTGGTTCGCTCCGTTGGAGCTTCTGGATATCTGCCCGACGTGTATGGGATTGATCCGTTGTCAGGCTCTGTCCTATGGCGTTTCTCTGAGGTGGAGGGGGATGCTCTTTTAATGCATCTCCATGTGGAAGAGGAAGAGCGTATTGTGGCGACCACACCCAAGGGAGTATATTGGCTCGAACGAACAGGCCCTCGTATGATTTTTAAGCGTGAATTGGAGCCCACTTCCATTGCTCGTTTTACGCCAGACGGTCGTACGGGATTTGTTTTGGATTCCAACAATCGGTTGTTGTGCTTTTCCTCCGAACGAAAGCTCAACTGGTCGCAGAAACCTCGAAGTCGTCGCCGCTTTCAGAATCCATTCCCCAGGGAAGACGGCTCTGTTTGTTTGTCTGCAACCCAGGACCTTTTGTGCCTTGACCCAGGCGGGGACCGCCTGTGGAGTTGGAATGGCGTCTCTTCTGATACCCCCCATGCCAATCAAGAATCACGTTATTCAATTGCGATGTATGTGAAGCCAGACTTACTCTTGGCCCGGTCTGTGGAACACTCTAGCATCAATCTGCTTGTCTTTAAGGCTGACACTGGTGAGTTTTGCGGGAATCTCGGTGACATCTGGCCGTATGGTGCTGATGGTGTGGCACAACATCCTGTTGTGATGTTGGATGCCAGTGAGAAAATCGCTTTTTTGCAGGCTGATGGCTCCATCTCTGTTCCCGAAAAAACAAAGGCCGTGATGGGAAAGTTTTGTGCCATCCCCGAAGGACATGTGGCATTGTTTTATGACAATGTCGTGAAAGGTGTCGCTTGTGTTGGCCTTGAGGGAAATATCTTATGGCGTGAGAGCTATCCGGACGGAAAGTCAGGTCCAGCGACTGTCAACTTCATGAAGGATACAGCTTTTTTTGTCACAACGGCTGGCAACCTCCATGTCTGGGATTGGTATCAGGAAACATAAAATGACTCATGAAAATCGCGACGACGATGAACGTTCCTACGCGTATCAATTGATCTCACGTATCATTGCGACATATCCCAAACGACTTGCTACAAGTGCACAAGAAAAAGGCGCGCAGGAGCTTGTGGAACAAGAGATGACCCCCTTGGGTCTTGTGAGTTCGTATGAATCGTTTCGCTTTAATCGAAGTCTTTATGCCAATCTCATGCTACATGGATTGGTGGGTTGGATGGGGACGGTTCTGGTGTCTTGGAATGTCTGGCTTGGGCTGTCGTTGCACCTGCTCGCTTGGATGTCCTATCTTGCCGACAACACCCGTACATTCTTCTTGTTGCGTCGATTGTTCCCTTGGCACGAGTCTCAGAACTTACTGTTGACGGCACCCGCCACCCAGCCGATGCGGTTGCGAATTGTTATGTTGGCTCACATTGATGCAGCTTTTACAGGCTGGGTCTTTCATCCCAAGATGGTACAACAGGCTGCTCGAAAGCCTCCTCCAGGTTTTCAGTGGACCCGCTATTCGATAGGCTTGTTTCTTTGGTCCCTTGTCCCATTGATGGTGTTGGATATCATGCTGCTAACCTCGGGCTGGTATAGCTGTATGCTGTTTGTTTTCTTTTCCATCCCTTCTTTTTTGGTGAGCGCTCTCAATTTTCAAGTCGTGTTGCGTAACGAGATCGTTCCCGGCGCAAACGACAACCTGACAGGGGTCGCGTCCCTTGCAGTTCTAGCATCTCGTCTCAAAGACTGGAAACCCAACGATGTTGAGCTTGTTTATGTTGTCACTGGTGCAGAGGAAGCCAGTTTGGGGGGAGCGGATGCATTATACAGCCAGCACAACGATGACTGGGAGCGAACCAATACATTTATCCTGAACCTGGACACTCTCTGTGGTGGGGAACTCTTTTATCTCAAAGAGGGCGATGTTTGGCCTTGTCCTATGCCTGCATGGATACCAGGATTTGTGGAAGACGTGAAAGCAGGTGACGAGCGGTTCGCAGGTGTTCGTGAGTTTCGAGTGCCTGTGGGCGGAACCGATGCTATCCCCTTTGCTCTCGGTGGATACAACAACATCGCTTTGAGTTGCATCGACTTAGATTATGGTGCCCCCAGGCATTATCACCTACCTTCCGACACACCGGAGCACCTGAATCTCGATGAGCTGATGCTCTCGTTTGACTTTGCAGAACACTTTGTCCATAAACTCAATGAACACGATCTGGCTGGGCTCAAACCATAAACTTAATAAATGTGGTTTGGCTTGACTCAAGCCAGTCATGCAGTCAACGACCCCCACCCCATCCGGCCTTCGTCCTGTAGAGCCTGCCGGACCCGCGCTCGGGAGGGGAGTCCCACGCCCACAACACAAGAGGTTTTTTTCTGATGACGGACAAGCTTCAAGGTACGAAAGGACACCCTTTCCTCGCAATGCTCATGGATTATGTGATGCGACCGATGGAGCGACTGCGGAAGAAGGTTGTTCTACAAGCATCGGGTGTGGTCTTAGAGGTCGGGGTTGGGACAGGATTAAATTTACCCGAGTACAAGGACATCGAAGCTTTGTACGGAGTTGAGCCTGATCCCTATATGCTTCGTCGCGCTCAGAAACGAGCGGAGGGAGTATCATTCCCAGTGGAGCTGCATAAGACCGGTGGTGAGATGATGCCTTTTGAAGATGAATTCTTTGACACCGTTGTGGTGACATGGGTTTTGTGTAGCATCCCTGAACCTCAACAGGCTCTTGCCGAGATCTACCGGGTGTTGCGCCCCGGCGGTCGCCTGCTGTATGTGGAGCATACACACTCTCACTTCCCTTTCGCCTCTCGGATTCAGAACCTGTTTAACCCAGTGTGGCGACGTATGGCTGGTGGATGTAATATCAATCGCGACTCCGTCTCTATGATCCAAGAAGCTGGGTTCTCCGATGTTCAAACACAGCCCTCCGGTCGAGAATCATGGACGCTTTTTCCAATGTATCGTGGCATGGCAATTAAATAGGGACGCTTTTTCCAATGTATCGTGGCATGGCAGTTAAGTAAGGACGCTTTTTCCAAGGCATCGTGGCATGGCCATTAAGTAGAAGAGTGAGTGCTCTCCACCGAGCTATCGTTTTGGTTTGCTTTCTCTGTCAGAACAACACGATGAAGTGTTTCGCGAAAAAATTTCACCCTACGCTATTGTTTTGGTTTGCTTTCTCTGTCAGATCAACGGCAGGGACATAGGCCGCCTCTCGGTCTTGGAGTCGGATCTTGTTTCGGTAGGCTTCGTATCGTTTGCCAAATTGGAAGGCAAGCCTTGAGGCAAAGGGAGTGTGGATTCTCGCTGTTTCAAGGGTGAACATGAACGGTGTAAAAACGAAGGGCCAGTATTTCCAAGGAGTGTCGGGTATTTCAAGTGACTCGGCGAGGTCTTTTCCCAAAGCGAGCCGACTCAAGCCATGCTGCAACTTTGCGTTCAACCCATCAAGCCATTGGGTGAGGGGAGGGTTGTTTTTGTCGAGTTCTACGTCTTTGAGTGCTTTGGCCAGGGAGATGCTGTCTTCATCAGGTCCAGGCTGCATATAGATACCGAGCCAGAGGAGTCTTCGAGCTTCTTGTTCTGTGGTGGGAAGTAGACTGTTGTCGATACCCATGAGATAGCCCACATAACGCCAAAGATGGAGCAAGGCGATGACTTCTTCCTGCGAAAAACGGTAACCAAGTAGTCTGTGACCAAGAATAAAAACATAAGACATGGTGATGTGGGTGATGAGCATATCTGCCTGATTGATCGGTATCCCCCATAGATCTGTACGCCAACCTGGCGCGTTGAGAATTCGTTTGCGAATAATCCCATGCATCATCCGAACCCGAAGTGCTGTCTTAAAACCGGGAGCATTTCTCTCCAGCCCTCCCGGTCGAGTGACATCAAATCCAAAGTTGGCGGTTTCAACGAGTCTGCGAGAGGTCCCCGTCTTCAAAGCGCCCGTAAAGATCAATGGCTTTGTGATCGGGGCTGACATATAGCCACCCGCCAGTCCTATCGAACGCATCACAAGATGTGCCATCGGCCCCACACGACAATAAGCACGCGCTCCTATGTTAAGCAGGTGCCGATCGAGCCAAAGAGGCTCGTTCTCGGCTTTGGCCAACAGAGCGACAAGCTCATCAGGAGCGTCAGCGACAGATGCTGTACCATGTTCCAGTGCCCGATTAAATTGCTGGTACCACTTGGCTCGATTCTGACTGTTCTCCCGTTTACCCCAAGCGTCCGCTTGCGGATCTCCCACCATCATGAGACGGCCGTATGCTTCCCTCTGTGCCAGGCTTGGCTCCGCTTCCCCCTTGATAAATAAGGTGGTCAACAGCTTGGACATCAGACTGGTTCGTGCGGGATTGGGATGGTTCAGCGCATCATAATATCGCTGGGGGAACTCCTGGTGCTTCATCTCATTTACTCCTCAACAACGAAAGAATGAAGGCAACCTTCGGAAAAACCTGAACCTTGACGGTTGGGTGCTTCATCTCATTCACTCCTCAACAACGAAAGAATGGGCTCTTGGCTAGAATTCTGACCGGTCTGTCATCGGTGGGAAAACCTGCCATTTCTATTGCCTGACTTCGTTACGCCTTCTTGGAATGGCGAAAGTATACCTCGGCGGAATGCCTTGTCAGGCCCGCAATGGACTGTTTTTCTTTGGTCCTTCCAACGGGTTTGTGTTCCAGGAGGCAAACGTTGAACAGCCATCCATCGGTAACCTTTGCTCCTTCACTGCACAATAGAAATACCATCCATCGGTAATCTTTGCTCCTTCACAACACAATAGAAATACCATCTACCGGTAATCTTTACTCCTTCACAACACAATAGAAATACCAGAAATCGGGGGCTTGAACAATAACATCGAGGAACAATAGTGCATGTTTCGAGGAACAATAGTGCATGTTGCAGGTGTCCTTCGGGCTGTGGTGCAGAATGTGTTAGTATGGGTTCTACAATGGCTGTATATGGAGAACACGTTGGTATGAGTGATAAATTACAACAGGTACGTACTGAGATTGATGAGATTGATCAGCAGCTGATTAAGTTGCTAGAGTCGAGGCTTATGTTGGCAGAGCAGGTGGCGCGGATTAAAGAGCGTGATGACGGTGTTGCCATGACAGATCCAAAGCGAGAGCGGGCCATCATCGAGCGGCTACAACAATCGACAGAGCACAAAGTGTTGCAGTCGGAGGTGGAGAACATCTTTTCGATTTGCATGAAAATGAGCAAGCGCGTTCGGATCATTCGACACCAACAAGAGAAAAACAAATACCTCCCCGCGTTAAAATTGGGTGTGATCGGTCATGGTCATTTCGGATCCTTGTTGTCACACACTTTCAATACATACTGGCGACAATGCGAAATCATGGTATATGCCCCAGAAAAACAACCTGATCTGCAATCCTACTTTCCCTTTGAGCAAGTGTGTCAGGCAGACTGGCTCTTTCTTTGTGTCCCCATCTCGCAAATGACAGAGATCCTTCAACAGATTAAGCCTTATCTCTCCGAAGAAACAACGGTGATCGATGTTTGCTCTGTTAAAGTCTATGCCGTAGAACAAATGAGGTCGATCTTGGGAGATGATGTCCGAATGATCGCAAGTCATCCGATGTTTGGGCCTCAAAGTACCAAACAAGGGACCGACTATTATGGCCTTAACCTTGTTGCCTACAATATGTCTGCTCCTGCGTTTGTGTACGATGTTTTTGTTCAATTCTGGAAAAATATGGGTGTACAAGTTGTGGAACTGACCCCCGAAGAACACGACCGCTACGCTGCTTACTCCATCAACTACAACCACCTTATGGGGCGTATCGGCGAAGCTATCGGGATTCAGAGTACACCGATCGATACCCAAGGTTTCCGAGTGATCTATGACGCTCTTCAGTATGTCACATCCGATACTTGGGAACTCTTTCGCGATATGCAAGTCAGCAATCCATTCGCCAATGAAATGCGTGAGAAAGTTCTCCATGCAGTACAACACATCGAATCACGACTTCACCCTGATCAGAGCATAGAATCACGACCTCACCCCGATGATTTAACGGGAAGCTGACAGCCTGTAAAAGAAATGGATATAACTAAATATCCTCAGACTTGACCTGTATTTGAATTTCTCTTCTCTGTCTTGTGATCGAATGATCACGACTACAACTTTTTTCTCAAAAAAATATAACTAAGACGGGCTTCTTACAGTGTTTTGGGAAATCGGTAGTATCGCCATGACATCGTTGTGAAAAAAATGGACATAACCATAAACGACCTCCTTTTGTGTGCAAGCTTACGCAGGTTCAGTGTAGGGCTGAAACCCCGATGATGAGGAGGAAATCCCGATGAAAGTCGGATCAATCCTTTGTGGGTGTGATCCTCAAGAAGGGGTCAACCAACTTCCCGTATCTACGAGAGGTTTGCAATACGACGCACTGAAAAAAAAAAAAAACTCAAAGA
>JALTMC010000914.1:1667-8948 GCA_027005175.1 Myxococcales bacterium | reverse complement strand
GCCCAGATCCTCCGACGAAGCTGTATAATTTTCTTTGCTTTTTGGATCAACTCCTTCGCCCGACTAACATCACCAACTTTCCACAGAGCTTGGGCCAGGTAGATATGGGCTCCAAAGTGGGATTTTCCCCGCCGGGTCAGCATCACAGCTTGTTCTAAAGCTTTGACAGCTTCAAGGTACATCCCCTGTTGGCTCAGCAACTTGCCACGCTCATACTGTTGCGAGAAATCAACGGGTGCAGCCATGGCTGTCCCCGACAACAACACAATGAAAAGAGCCAACAAAAGACTCCTATCAGGAAGACGATAGGTTCGCATCATCGTATCCTCAACTCAGGAAGGTTCAAAGCGATGACAGGCAATACGATGTCCTGAAGCGATCAAGTGAAGCGTTGGTACATCTTGCAAACACCTTTCTTTGGGTACATGCTCACCAGTCCAGGGGCAGCGATGCACATAAGGGCAACCTCCCTCCGGCGCCTCGGTGTGCGAGGGAAGATCAGCAAAGTCGATCTTGGCATCCAGAGATTTACGCAATGTCACCTGGCGTGCAGCATACAAGAGGTTCAGAGAGTAAGGATGATGGGTCTCACCACCAAATGCTTTCACTGGAAGTTCTTCAACAATCGAGCCCAAGAACATCACCAAGATCCGATCCGCGACATAACGAATCACATGCAAGTCGTGGGAGATAAAGATATACGACATCCCAGGCTGACGCAGCTCCATCATCAAGTCCACAACTTTTGCTTTGATCGATGCATCCAGGCCAGCAACAGGCTCATCCGCCACGATCAAGGAAGGTTGGAGCAACAACAGCCGCGAGAGACCAACACGCCGACGCTCACCACCCGAAAGCTCTGTCGGATAAGAAAGCAGTTTATGTCCCAAACCCACCTGCTCCAAAACATCCTTGATCTTCCCAGGACGCTCCGCATGAGGAACGTCCGTATTGACCTCCAACGTCTCCTCCAACATGGCCTTCACTGTCATTTTTGGATTCAACGTAGAGTATGGATTTTGAAACAGCATCTGAAAGCGCGGTCGCAATCGGCGTAACTCTTCTCTCGATAGCTCCAACAGATCTCGCCCCTCAAGATGGAGGCCCCCAGAGGATGGCTCAATCAAACGACAGATCAACTTGCCAAGAGTGGTTTTTCCACACCCTGATTCCCCAACAAGCCCTACAACTTCACCGGGCGCAAGAAAGAGGTCCACATGGTTAACAGCGCGTACAAAGCGGCGGGGACGTCGCTGAACTCGATCCAGGAAGCCCTGTCGTAAGGGGTAAAACTTGGCCAGTTTTTCAACCTGAAGCATCCACTCTCCCTCACGAGACGAAGCCGCCTCCTGGCTCGATAGAGTTGGATCTGCCGTGTGGGGCTGTGCTTTCTGAGTCATGAGAACATTCCCCTCAATGTGCCGCTGTTCCAAAGGTATATCAACAACCAAACTCCTGGGAGGGTATAACCCAACCACCGAGTCCAGGACATCTTGGGTAGGAGATCGGAGCCCACACGATGTTTATGAATGGTTTGAGTGACATACCCACCATGGTAGAGTGTATAGCCCCACAATCCAAGCAACGGCACAATCAGAAACCAGAAGAAACCCAGCCAACCTGTCAGAACAGAGAACAAAACACTCGCCCCTGCTGTTCCCAGCACAAGCTTCACCTGTTTGTTTTGCCAAGCCTCAATCTGATGTTCTTCCTGAACGGCAAATACATATTTGGCGACCTCTGGCTCATCCAGAGTTACCCCACCCTCTGTGTCGTCTGGATTCACAAGGACAACATCAGTAGGAGCTTCCTTTATCTCCTCAACAGAGGAAGTTTCAAGAGGCGAATCGCCTTCCAGCTTAAGGCTGGCCGAGAGCAGCTCTTGGGTGTGTTCTGCAAAGGAGAACGTTGTTTTGAGTTCCCCACCTATCCGCGAGACCCCTGAGAGATGAGAGGTGGGAAAACGATCGACCACATGACCAGACCGCATCACCACCACTCGCTCTGTAAGACCGGTCACGAGACCGATCTCATGCGTCACAAAGATCAAGCTGCTTCCGTACTTACTGCGTGCCTCATGCAACAGATAGAGGATCTGGGCTTTGGTTGTCATATCAAGGCCGGTCGTGGGTTCGTCGGCGATAATAATGCGCGGTCGCATCGACAAGGTCGCTGCGATCATCACACGTTGGCACATCCCACCACTCAGTTGGTGCGGGTAGGAGCGCATCACACCTGTTGGGTTGGAGATATGCACTCGATCCAGCCAATCCACGGCCTCTTCGTAAGCCTCTTTGCGAGTCAAAGCCGGGTTGCGCAACCGAATCGACTCCATCAAGGTCGCACCCACGGAATAAAGCGGGTCGAGTGAAGAGATGGGATTCTGGAAGATAATACCGATTTTGAGACCCGCTAAGTATTGGGCGCGACGGCGATAGTGAAGACGCCACTTCTCGGTATGAACATTCTCTGCACACACACCATCATTCCAGTGGTATGCGTCTTCCACACCATCCAACAAAGAGATCGAGTCATCGCCATCATGATACCGAATCGAGCCACCGATCACACCGGGATTCGGTGGGATCAATGCCAACGATGACATCATCGTTAAGGTCTTTCCACTGCCAGACTCACCAATCAGAGCCAGACCTTCCTTCTGTCCCAAAGCAACGGATGCGCCATCCACGGCTTGCACCCAACGCCCTCGACTCCAAAACCCGACACGCAGATCGTCGATCCGAAAGAGAGGGCTATCATCGGATGATTCCGTCGAATCCGAGATCGGGTCAGGCATGTTCCCAGGCTCCACAAGGTGCTCCGCTTCACGCTCACTCATGTCTCACCTCCTTCTGCCACAGGAGGGGCTTCCACCCCGGCAGAGTGGGCCCGTTGTTGTAAGCCTTCCGCCAGAAAATAGAAGCCAGCCATCGCAATCATCACAACGCCAGTAACAACCAAAGGGCTCCAATATTCACCGCGAAACATTCCACTGCGGTAATCGTAAAGCATTTTCCCCCAGGATGTCCCTTCTTGTAACACCCCGCGCCCCAAATAGTTGAGGCTGGTCTCCAACACGATCAGATAGCCCCATAAGAACACAAGTTGGCGCAAGACCAGCGCAGCACAGTGCAGCCATACGATGTGATAAAAGAGGATTTGTCGATCGCGCAGACCATGTGCATGAGCAGCCATCACAAACTCTTCTGCTTTGAGTTGTGCTACTTTTCGTCGGATTTCTTCAGCCACATGAGGCACAAACGTAATCCCAACAACCACAGCGATTAAATTCATATTGGGGCCAAACACAGCGGTACAAAGCAAGACAAGGATCAGGTTGGGAAATGAGTTGATCAGAGTCACGATATAGCGCCCACTATAAGCAATCCAGCCACCATAAAACCCTGAGAAAGAGCCCAGAAGGACCCCCCCAAACAAGGCGATAAAGGTGGCCAAGAGACCGGGCAAAAAGAAAGCCTCTGTCCCTTCCACCAAAAGAATTAAGATGGACTGCCCAGAGCCATCCGTTCCAAGCCAGAAGTACTTGGACACCGGAAGTGTTGGATTCACCCATCCATGCCCTGTCACAAAGCCCCAACAAGTTTGAATCCAGTACCAATACCAAGGACTCAGGTTGCGATGTTTGCTGGCATCGATACGTGCAACAACAGGATCATAGGGATAAAAAGCACCAACCAAGCAAGCGGTAAGCAAGACAAGAAGGATAGCCGAGCCCCAGAATAGGCGGGGATTCTCTCTATGCCAGAATGACAATCGGTGCATACTTCAACCGCCTCATTTCTTGCTCCAACGTGGGGCGTAGTGAAAGTAGTTAAAGGGATGAATGATCACATGACGCACTCGTGCAGAAAGAGCCGAATAGTTGGTCAAAGACCACAAAAAGAGATAGGGCAAGTCACGATGCATAATCTTGTGGACTTTTCCATAGATCGCCTTGTAAATAAGGGGATCTGTGGTACGGGTTGCATTCTTCAACAAACGATCCACTTCCTTGTTTCGATAGCTTACATAATTTCGAATCCCCTTCGAATGAAACAGGGGAAAGATCGTAGACAGGTCATCAAAGTTCCAGATATGCAGTGCCATATCAAATCTCTTTTTGCGAAAGACCTGATTGTTCCATTTCGCATCTCCCATCCAGACTAACTCGACTTTGACACCAATTTGACGCCACTCTCCCTGCATCGCGAGACACAGAGACTTGTAGGAGGAGCGGCTTCGCGCCACCAACATCCGCAACTTCAGCACACGTCCAGCTTTTTTTCGATAAGGCCCAGAACCTTTGCGCCACCCTGCTGCTTTGAGAAGCTTTGCAGCCTTTTGCAAGTCTTGCCCACGTGCTTCAACCGAGAAGTTATACAACGGGTCATTGGGAGAGAACGGCCCACTGATCACCTGACCATCACCCAAATGAGCAGAGCGAAGGTTGTCACGATCAAGAGCATATGCCAGCGCCTCTCGAACTCTGCGATCTCTTAAAAGACTGCCGCGCTTGTGATTGAAGGCCACATACCACCAGTCATTCGTCGAATAAGGATACAGTCGCACATTCCGATCGCGCTCAAACAAAGGGATATCTTTGGGTCGCACACGAATGATCGCGTCAAAGCCGCCATAACGAAGCACCTCCCTCTGAATATTTTTGTCGGGATTCACCTGCAATGCCACACCTTTCAAGCGAATCTTTTTGAAATTCCAATGCCCCGGAAATCGCTTCATCACAATCTTACGACCGATCCAACGATGAAACATAAAGGGTCCTGTGCCATAGGGACGACGATTAAAATAATTCGAACGACGCGGCAAACGCGTCCGCCCTTTTTTGGTGAATCGGTGCTTTGGGATAATCTTAAAGTGCAACCACTTCAAAGGCTTACTCAAAGACTTCCGAAAGTGGATTTTCACCTGGTGCGTACTGAGGACCTGTACTCGCTTGATGATTTGGGCCAGGTAGCGATCACTAATTTGTGAACGCCGACTGGTCATCGCCTTGATCGTAAAAGCCACGTCTTTTGAGGTAAATGGCTTGCCATCATGCCACTTAACGTTCCGACGAAGATTCATTGTGATGGAACGCTTATTCTTCGCGATGCTCCAACTCACAGCCAGTTGTCCTGAAGGTTTTTGCTCTTTATCCCACCCGATGAGGCCTTCAAACAATAGCTCGGCGATTCGAACAGAATACATATCGTCAGCAAAGACTGGATTCAAAGATGATGGGACCCGATCTTCCGTGTATTTCAGTGGTGTTGCCCCCATCACAAGAACACAGGCAAACAGAAGAACTCCCCACACACGAAAACTGTTCCTATCACTGAAAGATTGTGTTTGTTTTTGCAACGTCATGACCTCCGCGTCTTGCGGCCGTGTGAAAGACCCACCCCACCTTTACTCTTTGCGTAAACGGGGGTCGATCAACTGTAGCGCGATCTCATTCAACATTTGTAACAGACAAGACAGGGCTGTCGCAAACAAAGCGATCGCCAAAACAAGTGGAGTGTCCCTTCGTTTGGTCGCCTCCCACAATAACCAGCCAATCCCTGTGATGCCCATAATGGATTCAATAATGACAACAGTACCCAACAACAAGATGGCACGAGTTGTGAAAAATTGAGTGAGGGGCAGAAGCATATTGTACATCAAATGACCCATCCAAGACGAACCACGAGCCCGAACAGCACGCATGAAATGTTGCTGTTTCAGTTGGTCAAATTCGGCCCGCACCCCGGAAGTTTGTTCAACTAAGTTGTTGTTTCCGATAGCGAGCAGAAGCATGGACAAAAAGAACGGCACAAAAAAGAGCCAACCCAGCTCGGCGGTCCACTCCAGCTCTTGTCCAAAAGGAAGCAAACCGATATCAATCCAATGATTGCGAACACTGCTGGAGATCCAGCCCGATTCCGTGAGCCAAAGGGGCAGCCGACCGCTTGCCATAACCAACCAGTACGCGAGAATATAAAGTGGAACAAAAGAAAAAATGGCCAGTGGGACTTGCCCAAGTCGAGCCAGCCCCCTTGTCCACCACCGTATCGGTCGCCATATCATGAAAAAGGACAGTAAAACAGAGAGAAGTGCTGCACCAAACACCAGGCCCGAAGAGAGCAGACTCGCACGTTTGAGGATGGTAGAGATAGGAGCACCCTGACTGAAAGAGACAGACGTCCCAAAGTTGAAGCGAGCGACCTTGGACAACCAACGACCGTATTGCACAAGCAGGGGTTGGTTCAATCCCCACTCTTTTGCAATCTCAGCCTTGCGCTCTTGGCTACATCCTTTGGGGCATAACACATCCCGCAAATCACCCGGCGCAGCCCACAGCAAAGTGTACATGACAAAGGTAGCGCCCAAAATAACAAGGCTATAAAAAAGAACCGTCTTCCCAACAATCCGAATCGCTGCGTTCATCCAAGACTCACTAACAACACGTCAATCTCCACCTCAAGATTCACACCTACGCAACAGTCGATTCTTATTTTCCGCGCTTCTTCTTCCACATCCAAGCATAGTGAAAGTAGTTGAAAGGATGGATATGAACATTCCGAATCCGAGCAGAAATGGCAGAATAATTGGTCAATGACCACAGAAAAATATAAGGAGCTTCTTTGTGAAGAAGCTTGTGTAACTTGTTGTGAATGGCCTTGTAAATCAGGGGGTCTGTCGTCTTTGAAGCCGACTTCAATAGTTTGTCAACTTTCTTGTTTTTGTAGCTGATATAGTTGCTCACCCCTTTGGAGTGAAACAAGGGATATATGGTGGAAAGATCGTCAAAGTTCCAGATGTGGAGAGCCAGATCGAAGTTTTTCTTGGTGACCACAGAGCGACGCCATGCAGCGTCCTGAAGCCAGAGCAAGCGAACCTTCACACCAACCTTACGCCACGCGCTTTGCATACCGAGGCAGAGAGCCTTGTAGGAGTCTTTGGACTTGGGTACAAGCAGACGCACAACCATTTGCTTACCACCCTTGCTGCGAATACCGCCCGCGCCTTTCTTCCAGCCCGCTGCATTGAGAAGAGCATTGGCTTTGCTGAAGTCCTGACTGCGAGCATTCACAGAAAAATCATAAAGTGGATCATTGGGAGAAAAGGGGCCACTGATGGTTTGTCCCTCTCCCAAATGGGCAGTGCGTAAATTGTCGCGATCGAGAGCGTAGACAAAAGCCTGTCGCACACGGATGTCCCGAAACATCGAACCACGCTTGTGATTAAAAGCAACATACCACCAATCGTTGGTAGAGTAGGGATAAAGACGCAGGTTTTGAT
>JALTMC010000914.1:0-1657 GCA_027005175.1 Myxococcales bacterium | reverse complement strand
CTCAAAGATGGGGATATCCTTGGGTCGCACACGAACAATCGCATCAATACCACCGTAGCGAAGCACTTCGACTTGGATATTCTTATCTGTGATGGCTTGTAACATAACACCAGGCAAGCGGATCTTCCCAGCACGCCAGTGCTGAGAGAAGCGTTTCAAGATCACCTTGCGATTGACCCAACGCTGAAATTTAAAGGGACCCGTTCCATAAGGCTTCTGACTAAAATAAGCTGTACGTGTTACGCGGCCTTTCGGAAAACGATGCTTTGGAATGATCTTAAATTGAAGCCAACGCAACGGTTTGTTCAGCTGTTTGCGAAAGAAGATCTTTACCTGGTTGGGGCCGACGGCCTTCACTTTTCGGATGATCTGAGACAGATAACGATCCGTAATTTGAGAGCGCCGACTTGTCATCGCCTTGATCGTAAACACAACATCTTTCGAAGTAAATGGCTTCCCATCGTGCCATTTCACTCCGGAGCGCAAGTTCATGGTAATAGAGCGCTTGTCTGCTGCAATATTCCAAGACTTCGCCAACATCGGAGTGGGCTTTTGCTCCTTGTTCCAACCCACCATGCCTTCAAAGATTAACTCCGTGATACGCACAGAGTACATATCATCCGCATAGATCGGGTTCAGCGAAGAGGGAGTACGATCTTCTGTATATTTGAGGGGTGCCGCACTCATTGTGAGGCTTGCAAAAACCACCATACTCACCAACCAACCCAAGATCCATCTACTTTTGGCTCGACCACTCTGTGTCACGACGACCTCCTCCTTCTATATAACATCCTTAAAACAAGGTAATTCCACTCGAAATGCTGCAGAGATTAACCACCTTTGGGACCTTGAGAGGCTCCCATTCCTCGAAAGATTCGCATAAAACCATACGCCTCAAAATGTTGCACCAGCGACGGGAACAACGCCTTGTTTTTACGCATAAACTGAGTGCAGACCCCCCACCGTCCGGCATGATGATAAGCTAAGACGGTCCACAGGATCTGGTCAGGCTGATTTTCATGTCCAATCAAATGGGGCTTTTCTTTGTGATGCAAGACCTCAAGCCAGCGAACTGCTTTGTCGGAGGCACCAATCCATAAGGCCCCTTGACTGGCCAACAGATATAGATCGCGTGTCGCATACCGATACAAGCGGTACTGTACAATGGCCGCAGCCCCTTTCTTCTTTGGGGCCAACACAAGATAACGCTTCAACAAGCGCTTCTCCAAATCTCGCGCAAGCTCTGCACCTGCCCACATCCAGGACCAGCCAGCGGCCCACTTGGCCTTGCTCTTCCCTTGGAACACTTGAACCAAGCCCCAGCCAGCCCAGACCTTCGCGGGATAACCTTCTTTGGCGAGAGCCTCAAGCTCATGAACCGCTTCTTTGGTCTGGCCCGTTTGATGGTGGAGTAACGCGACACGAGCTTTTGCTTCTGCCACAAAGTCAGCCAAACGCATCCGACTGGAAAAAAGAACATAACCCCATACAAAGGATTTTGGTGGTGCCTTAATGAAGTCTGTAAAGTTGGACAGGGCCTTCTTGGGTTGTCCCAAAAGAGTCCACACTTGTGCTCGAAAGAAAGGAGCAAAGGCATCCGACTTCGCTGCCCCCGCCAAATAGCGTTGTGCACTTTGTGCATGATGTCGCGCTGCGA
>JALTMC010000913.1 GCA_027005175.1 Myxococcales bacterium | reverse complement strand
CACTTGGGATACGCGCTGGCAACGTTTTCAGCGTGCCTTTACGGTCTGCTCCCCCATCCCCTGGCAGACCTTTGATGGTGCAGTTCCAGGGATACTGTTTCGCTACTCTTATGAAGTCGATCCAGACTCCAACAGCACCACCCGACGACTCAGCTTATTTCGTATGGTGGTTGAACAGCAGATGGGGATCGACGAATCACACTGGCGTATCTCTGCTTTGGATTGGGCCCAAAGCTCGTTGATGATCCTTGACCCTCAACGACACCCCAAGATCTCTTGCGCCTTGCTCCAGTTTTTAGAGACCGTGGACGAAGAATCAAAACAAGTCTTGTGGCCGATCAATAGTGATGAAAGTCGCCTCGCGCAGCTAGCATCCCACAATCGTCTCAGTGAAGAAGATGATCGCTTTTTCCGTCAGGCGACACACTTGCAAGCCATCTGGCGTGACATCCTTCATCGCAGCAGCTCGCAAGTGTGGGCCTCCGACTTGTTGTTTGACGCCCTCGAACAGACCACTCGCCGCTTGCGGGCAGAGCCCGAGTTGATCTTTGTCGCACTGATCTGCAACCGCTCCATGTGGGAAAGCTCCACCGCCGCCCAAAACCCACTGCTTCGGAATCTCCGAGAATTGCTATGGGTGCTGTCTCAGGCTCCACTCGCGGTCTTACGTCGGCTCTATCCTCGCGATCTACAAGAACACGAAGCGGCACAGACACGATGGGCCATGCTGCGGCGTTATATTAAACGATTTATGCACCTCGCTCCGCCTGTTCTATCGAGATTGTTTGAACAATTGGATGAGATCCGCCCGACCCGCGCCATTCCAGCAACGACAGGGCAAAATTTTCACCTTGACACAGATCCAGACATCCCCCACCAAGAGTTGCATGGCCGTATTGTTCCTTTGCTCTCTCGTCCAGAGTTGCGTGACTATCACCAACTCAATTTGGAGCAGGTCAAGGTATTGCGTATCGTGAGCCTGGACAAGCACCTGACACAAGGTAGCGGACTATGGCGCGACCAACGCTTCTTCCGAAGCTTCTTGCTCTTCTTCAAGACCACAGAAAACTTAAATGATGGAGGGTGGTTTCACCTCGCCCTGTGGATCGACAAAGAAATCGATCTGGGCAAGCTCGCACAAAAGGGAGAAATGCCTACAACAGTTTCTGGACTCATTCAGGAAGAGGGGATCTGGGAACAAACCTACCGTTACCAGTTTCTGACCGTTGACCAACTCATGCATCGCCTCAAAGCGAACACATCCCAATGGGAATATGTCTTGCAGTTGCTCGGTGATGAATACGAAGATCTATTGCTACAACGATTGCGAGAGGTCCTCGACTTTCACTTTTATCGACACTACCTACAGCATCGGGGTCTATCGATCGCAGAAGATGAAGCCGCCCATCCGTTCTGGGGTCTGTCTGTCGAAAGCTTCGAAACACAAAAACAGAAACTCACCGAACAGGTCGCTCAGCTTGCTTTGTCAGAGTTTTATACTATGCACCTCCAGGATAAATGTTCCTGGGTGACCGCAGAACAAACGATCAATCGCATGTTGCAAGAGGTCTCCAACCTGTGCTCCATCCAAGAGGAACACTGGCTCAAGCCCGCAACATATACATCGCAGATCCATCGAATCATCGTATCTGTACTGGAAGATTGGGGTGACGATCGCTCCGCCTCTGACATCTCTAGCAGTGAGATGTCGGAAGCTTGGCTGCTCGATAAACGCTCGCTCGTACAACGTCTTGAACAAGAGCACCCCATGGAGGCGATCACCTGGACAAGGCTGCTCTTACAACAGTTCATCCAAGAGTTTCGTGTCATCGAATGCCAAGTCCCCTCAACCCAGGAAGGGGCAGAGCATCCCGATCGGTTTAAACCTCTGGGTGATTTGCAAGGTCAGGCGAGCCCCACACGCGAGATCGTTCCCTTTTTGTCGGATGCAACAGGTCACTTGGTCTCACCACTCTTCTTGCTCACCTTGAGTCAGATACCTCTGCCGCTGCTTCGCAAAACGATGACATCTCATCCTGAACTCTTCAACCCACTCCAACAAGTGGTCAAGTTGCTACGTGAGTTGGATCGAGACAACGAGCAGCATCAACACTTGTGGAACACATTGGAAGACTTGCGTCGAGAGCGCAAACAGGCCCAGGGTGCGGCCAAAAAACAGATTGCAACAGAGACCCAACCCCCCAAAGAATCAACGCCCCCAGATTGAGCAAACAGATCCCACAACTCTAGCCACAAAGGATGGAGCTGGCTTGTTCTTAAATCAAATGATTGACACACTACACATTGAGCCGGGATCTATGGTAGAACTTTGGACGGAAGAGAATCACAACAAGAACGGTTTTGCACAAAACCAACACTGTATTTTTGCGTATTCGGTATGAGAAGTTGACCCGGCGTTGCTCGCTTCGTATGCTCGCATAACCAAACCCGTGACAAAAGCGGTCCTAGTAGACTTCAGCTCCCTCAGGAAGGACAAAAGTGCGATGAGTGATGACAAGCAGATGATTGATTATTCAAACTACGATGGTGATTACCAAGAAGGTGAGTTGCTTGGCGAAGACGGACAGGCCATCGACCTGGACGAACTCAAGCAACAACAAGAACCACCCAAGGTGCCGATAGTGATCAAGCTCATTATCGTATTGATATGTGGTGGTTTAGGCGCATTCGCTTATATGACCCTCTCGAAAGAGGGAAAGAAAACACCACCACCCCCTCCCCCCCGTGTCGAACGCAGCGAGATCTTGCAAAACGCCCTCAAACATATGAATGACTCTCGCGTCAAGACCTACCAAAGCCTCGCACGATGCTGGGAATTGCTAGGTCGAGGAGAAGCCAAAAAAGTAAAGGTCACAACGGCCTTGTTGCGTAAGAACTGCCCTGCACAAAAAGGAAGCACTCTCTCCTTTGAACCACGTTGTAAGGGCGATGGCTGTGACAAAGTGGCCTTGTTCCGTTGTAAAAAAGGGGCTTGCAAGGCCGTCGAAGACGCCAAATACCTCGACTTTGTCTACTTTCTGTTGCAACGTGTGGCCGATGGTCATCACTTGCTGCAAGCCTATGTGCGCCTGTACCAAAGAGCGTTCGCAAAGCGCAAGAGCCAAGAGAGACGTTGGAGTCGCCAAAAAGCGGCCAGCGGTGGCAAACAAGCCAAACCACCGGAGACGCTGGTGAAACTACGTGCCGATGTCAAACGGTATGAATCCCTTATGAATCGCATCCTCCATGGGAAGTTTGCTTCCTCCAAGTTGTGGACAACACCCTATTTTGGGCTCCCCGCTGACACCTATCTCGCCCAAGTCTTTAAGCGATCACAAGGCGACAATGCTGATGACGGTGACGATGATGATGATGACGACGATAGAGGCTCGCGTCGTCGGGGAAAAACTCCCATCCTCAAAGGAGGCAAGCTCATCGGTTATGGCAGTTGGCCTCTGAAAGCCACAACACTCCCCGCATATCGATCGATCGATCGATTCCGCTTTGAAGCTTATGATGAGACTCCATTTCTCATGCTAGCCCGTGCCGACCACTTCAACATCATTGATTATACCCCTGCAGCCCTGAACTTCTGGACCCACATGTTTTTACAACAAGCACTTCATCGATGCGCCCGAAAAGTCACCGGAAGCAATCAAGTCAAAATCGATGTGGAGATGGTCATCGATGTCCAATCAGGTCAGGCTTATCCCAACACCATCAAGCTCAAGATGGACAAACCACAGCCTGCCGTACAAACCTGTATCCGATCGGCTGTCCGTGGAAAAAGACTAGCCTACCGCGGGCTGAAAGAAGACTGGAAGCGCGTCCTTATTCAATACAGCATCCACCTCTTCCCCAAATCCCCAGACTCAAATCCTTAAAGTCCGAATAATTTGCTGAAGCAGATTGTGAAGCTCGGGATGATGGATCTGAGAAGTCGCACCTGTAGCACAGAGAAAGAGGGACTGATCTTCAAGTTTGAAATCAAGAACGTTGAGATCCAAACCTTGTTCTTGAAGTTCTTCTTGGTAATGAGAGGCACTCTCATCACCTTGATGAAGTAAAGGACTCACCGCTGCCATCATTTCAACATCAAGCGCAGGACCACAACCCGCGATCACCAGCCCATCCTCACTGGCCAAGGTAAGGCTGTTCAAGCCTATCAATTCGACCAAAGAGTCTACATTGTCTTGGATCTCATCCAATGAATGATTCATACAAACCTCCAGACTACTGATACAACAAGACTTCCATAAGGCAATCGAACGTGGAGAAGAAGCTGCCTTACCCCCGATCCCATCATGGGACCCACTCTTTTTTATAGGGAGCATGAAAGAAGGTTGTCAAAAAAAGAACAGATTCAGTAAAGAGCTTTGACAATACGGATGTAACAAAAAGAAAGCATCAGAAGTTCAGCTTTGGACCCTTGCCACCCCTCCCTCGCTACCCTACACTGTTAACAGGTGTTTTGTTTGTAAGAAGGAGATCATCAACAAGAGAGCAACAACGTCCTAAGTTGATGGAGTTGCAAGCATTTAAGGAAGATGGATTATAAAAGGGGTTGAGACAATGGAATCAAGGCAAAAAGAAACTTCACAGGTCGTGAAGGAGGTCTTGCAAGAAGACTATCTTCACTTTTCGCTGGAGTCCTATAAAATCGAAGAAGACACAAGTATGCGCAGCCGCATTCTCGCACGTGTGAAACGCTCCGATCAAGAGCCACCCTTTACCGTAGAAGGAGAAGGAGTGGGAGCCCTGGATGCTTTTTTCGAAGCATTGCGTTCTTACCTGGGAGAGAATTTCCCCTCCGTCAGCGCGATCATCTTTTCCTCTCTCGCAGCGAAAGATGTTCCGGGCTCGGATCAAAACCACCCAACAGATGCAGAAGCTGAGGTAGAGATTCAGATCAAAAATAGCTATGGTGACGAGTTTACCTTCATCACCCGCTCACGTAGTTTGCTACGTGCGAGTCTTGATGGCTTGCTTGACACTGTTGAGTATTTTGTGAATACAGAGAGGACCTATATCCGACTGTTTCAGGCTCTAGAACACTACCGCGAAGAAGGCCGCTCTGATCTCATCGACAAATACACCTCACTCTTGAGTGTTGTAGTACGCAATACTTCGTATGAAGAGGTGAGTGAACGCATCAAAAAGGGTGAGATCTAAATCGAAGTGTTGTGAGTGTAGTGCATAGACAAGCTTATTTTTTAGGGCGAAGGAGTCTCGGGCGAATTGTAGCCTGACAAAGACAACCCTAAATTTTAGCAATGTCTGGACAGTAGTCAAACCAAAGAGAAGAAAGTAGCCTGCGCCAAGGCCCACCTTTCTCCAAGTGTTCAGGTGAAGGACAGTTCGCCTCCACCTGCCCATCCCCGTAAAATACCCCTGTCTGGAAACATCCTGTTCAAGCTCCAGGTTATTGACGTTGTATTATGGAAAGTCTAGTAAAATGGCGGTGATGAAAGATAGATGAGAACAATATCATATCGTGAGAACTATTTTGAAGCCAAAGATGGAATACGCCTCTATCGCAGAAGCTGGGGAACGGGAGACAAAGGTGTTGTCTTGCTCATTCACGGCTTTGGCGAGCATGTTGGACGCTACAATTTTGTAGTAAAGGCCCTCAACAACAGAGGATATCGTGTGGAGGGCTTAGACTGTCGCGGCCATGGACGCAGCGATGGCCCACGTGGACATATTGATGACTTCAACCAGTACCTCGAAGATCTAGACACCTTCCTTCATCAAGTTCAAAGTGAGTATCCTGTGGACATACCTCTCTTTTTACTTGGTCATAGCCAGGGCGGCCACATCGCACTGCGCTACGCAATAGAATACCCACACGCCCCACTCTCCGGTGTGATCACATCGTCTCCCTTTTTGGGCCTCGCCCTTAAAGTCAACCCAGTACAGCTCGTTGCTGCACGTCTGATGAGCCGAGTGTGGCCGACCTTCTCACAGGCAACCCCCCTCGATGAGGGAGAGCTCACTCACGATGCAGAAGTCGTGGAACAAACAAGACGTGATCCCATGTATATTCGTGTCGCTTCTGCACGTTGGTACAGAAAGACGATCAAGGCACAAGAAAATACAATGAGACGTGCGGCTTCCTTTCGGTTCCCTTTCCTAATGCAACAGGCTGGCGAAGATCGCGTGGTAGACAAACACACTGCCCTGCAATTTTTTGAACGCATCAGCAGCCCTGACCGACGTAGGATCGAGTACCCCGGTTACTTTCATGAGATTTACAATGAAACACCAGACCGCCGCAGTCCTGTGTTTGAAGACCTTGGTGCCTGGCTTGAAGACCACTCCTAAATAGAAACAGAAGCAGGACAGAGACAGGACAGAGACAGGACAGAAGCAGGACAGAAGCAGGACAGAAGCAGGACAGGGACAGAAGCAGGGAAAGAATCATGCGTAGCTTCCTCATTTTAAGTTTTGTGATGTGTTTCTTATTCAGTGACGGAGTCTGTTCTTTACAGGCTTGGGCCAAAAAGCCGAATCACAGGAGAGGAAGTAAGTCCACGAAGAGCAAAGCGAGACGACCTGGTTATGCCAACACCCCACGAGATAAAAAGCTACGGCGTGAAGCAGCAAAAGAGCTCATGCGGTGGCTCACGCCGCTGAGTCCCAAGCATCACTCCCCAAAGGCCCTGCGCTCTGTCATGCAATGGGTACAAACCTGGATCGCAAGCCGATGGGGTCTACGTCTGGATCGCAAAGCCTGGAAGCGATGGACCCATATGACTCGCTTGATCGGTATCTGGCAACCTGCTCCTCTATATCGAGACATCCGCCTCAAGCGCGTACACCCCCGCCTGTTTACGAAACTCAAGGGTATGAAATTCAAAACAACAGCCCCCTCCCCACAACAAAAATGGAGCGGAAAGATCGGTACAGGTCACTTTCAGTATGGCCTCACCCCCATCAAACGACAACGCGCCAAAGATCGTCGCCCGTATCGATTTATCATTACATCCAGCACCCGGATACAACCCATCCTCGCAAAGCAAGTGGACACGGCCCTCCTGTTTATCTTGCGTCGATTTACCGATCCTCAGCTCACCATCCCTTTGACCACAACACAAAAACAGCATCTCTCGACCATGCCACCCGGTCACTCCAGACGCATCGCACGCTGGCTCAACAGCCGTGTGCCACACACCGCCGCCCTCATCCGACGCTATCTCAATGTACTTCAGATCCTGGAGCCCATTGGCAAAGGACTGTACAAATTGGACCTTCGCGCACGATGGCGACGCAAAGCATTTAAGAAAGACTATCCCAGAGCCGCCAAGATCTTGTTTCGCCAAAAAACAGACTTTCAGATGAAGACCACATTTCGCGACTCCCACAAACGGACTTGGTTTGTCTGGAGTTACAAACGCAAAAC
This sequence comes from Myxococcales bacterium, assembly GCA_027005175.1. Taxonomy (GTDB): domain Bacteria; phylum Myxococcota_C; class UBA6777; order UBA6777; family UBA6777; genus M3003. The sequence goes on along the minus strand of JALTMC010000913.1, from coordinate 1,546 downwards.
CATGGAACAGCGTTACCAAGCTGTGATTAGCAAAGATGGCTTGTGGCTTTGTAACAACAAATGGAAACCGATGGCTGGCCCCTGGCGCCCCACCAAAATGGACTCCAGTTGGACCACCTCCACCGAAATTCGCTACCTCTCAAGAAACTTAAAGGTCCGACTCAAGAATTTCATCCTACAATGGCGAGTCAAAGGCCACGACGATGGTGCAACCCTCAGCGCGGCCCTGAGCCAAGAGCCTTCGATCGATATCAAAGGAGGACGCATCATCCGACTGTTCGCACGATTCCTCATTACAGGCGGTATCAGCGGCCTGATACAACGTTTTTTTCACAACCTGACACACGGTGATGGAGGTCGTGGACTTCGCTGGGAATGGAGACTCAAAGAAGGTAAACAATATGCCACCATCGACTTTGATATCGCCCTACCCATCGTACCAGACAGCACCCTCACCGCCCTCCTTCGGTTCGGCCCCTCCATGAGACGACGCAGCCGTCGCAGCAAAGGTCGTCGTCGCAAAAAACGAAGCCGCCGCCGAAGACGTCGTAAGCCCCCCCTCTGGAACCGACTATTCCGCGCGATCTACCAAGACATCCACGACGCCCACACCATCCTCACACACACCACCCATTAAAACCCAAATGTTTCATTCTCTGGCTCGGTATATGAGTCATCCATTTCAGGGACAGATGGTTCCGTTTCTTCGGCGTTGATGTCGAGGACATTGGGAACCAGTTCGAGGCTTTTTTCTAGCATTTTTTGCAAGAGAAGTTTGTGTCGGGAGGCACAGGCCAGATTCTCTGTGACAATCTTAGAACACAATCGGTTAAAGCGTTTGGCGGCACTGAGCAGTTGTTCGTATTCACGAGGCATGGGTTCTTCCGCCAGAACCTTTTCCAAGGTCTCTTCCAACCCATCCACCTTGACTAAATTTACCACCTCACGAAGCTTCTTTGCGGTCATATCTTTGGCCAAAGGCAACAATTTATCCTGGTCTTCTTTGCTTAGCTTTACAATCTCATTGGTTTGACTCGCCCCCAGCTCACCGTGTTGACGAGCGTCTTTGACATTTTGGGAGGAGAGAACATCACGGATAATTGCGCTGCGAATAATCCCCTCAGAGAGCCCTGTTTTTTGAGCCGTAACCTCGACATAGGATGCCTTCCCATCCACCTTGTCATCTTCCGCTTCAGCTTCCTCTTCCAACGTTGCAGCAGGTCGTCCAATCGCCGGAGCCAGCCCTTCCACTGTCGTCTCAACCTTTTTCGCCTCTGGATAGAGAGTCTCGTAGATATCTCGCCCGCGATTAAGAGCCTGTTCCAACTCCACACCTTTAAGTGGCAAACGCATCAGATTCTCATCAATGGAGAGCAATTCCTGCTCGAGCTTTCCATGCTCGACAATCACAACAGGGATATCCTCAACCCCCAATGATTTAAGAGCTGAATAACGACGCCCCCCTGCAATCAATTCATTGTTTTGATTAATAATAAGAGGATGAATTAAACCAATCGCCTGGATGCTTTTTTTAAGCTCCTCTATC
>JALTMC010000912.1 GCA_027005175.1 Myxococcales bacterium | reverse complement strand
ACATGGGATCGAGAAAAGGGTCTGTCGGCTGTGAGCGCAAAGCTCGCCAGGGTTCAGCAAACCGAAACAAGACTTCAGGATCATGATGCAAAAAAAGACCTGGAGCGATCTCCGTCATGACTTGCTCTGCCCTGAGGTATGAAGGATTTGATACGCAGAAGGACGTCTATCTTTCAAAGGATGAACTCGTTTGGTTCGATGTTTAAAGCGTGCTTGGTGCAAGGGTAAGATCGTCGAGACTACGGCATCATCCGAGACAGGGGCAAGATCTGCACATCGCCCCTGTGGTCCCCAGATCGTGCTTTGGCCGCTGAAGGAGAGCCCCTGTTCAGAGCCATTGCGCAAGGAACAAGCCACGAAGACGGCATTGGTATGGGCATGCGCCATCTGCAAAACAGCCACAGGAGGATAATCGGCCTCCCCCCAGCTTGGATCATGTCGCACACATCCCGCCATCACAATCACCTCTGCGCCCATCAAAGCGAGTGCTCGTGGGACTTCGGGAAACCAACCATCATAACAGAGCATCAGCCCGATAGATGTGCCCAGCACCGGTACAACACACAAAGAATCCCCCGGTTGAAACCAGCGTTTTTCCTGGTCAAAGAGATGAACTTTACGATAACGTGCCAGCTCACCATCAGACCCGATCATCACCATGGAATTGTATAGGAGGTTACCGTCGCGCTCCGCCAGGCCACCCACAATCACAATACCGAGTTCAGCAGCGATCTGATGCCAGAACTGCTCAGTGCTTCCGCCTTTGGGCTCTGCGCTAACAAGGATCTCATCGCGGGAAGAGAAAAAGTAGCCGCTGTTGCAAAGTTCAGGCAAGACAACCAGCTGTGCACCCGACGCAGCAGCTTGCACAAGCAAGTCGTAGGAGTGCTCCTGGTTGGCGATGGGGTCACTGTGGAGGATATCCCATTGCAAGACAGCGACATGAAGCTCCGAAGCAGGTTTTCGCAAACGTCCCTCACCGTTCGATAATTTGTTCATCGACAGGAATACCGACATGTCGTCCTGGCCGAGTCACATAGCAAAGCACGGACGTTCCCGGTTCAAACTTCGTTACGCTAACAGGCTGACCTTCTCCGCCATAGACACGAACGTGCCAGTCATCCTGCACAATCGCGTTCAGACGCACTCCTTCACATTCAAACTCCAACAAGATCAAGGGTCGGACTTCCGTTTTGACTCGTCCCACCGTGACAGGTCGTGCATTGCCATCGACATCAACACACTGAATCACAGAGCCTACGGTCAACTCTGAGAGGTAGTGAGTCCGGTTATTCGGGCACCAAAGATACGAGTGAATCGCACCCGCGTTGACACGAAAAGGTCTCAGATCCATATAGGGGAGAGGGTGTGTTTCTGAGCAGGCGACCAAGCCACCCGAAGATGTTGAACCAACGATCATGCCCTCTTTTTGGGTCATGAGGGAGGTCACATCGATACAAGCACGGTGCCCCATCCCCAAGTGCTCCACCCGTGTAATCGTACCCACCGAAAGTTGCAGCTTCTGACGCTGATGTCGTAGCTTAAGTTCCCCAATGGCGTTGATCTCATGTAAGTCTTCTGTGGAGAGCAAAGCACCGTCAGCACCATACTCTACAACACCAAAGGAGACATCCGCTTCTTGAGCACGAGAGACTTGCTTCATCACCACGGTTGGATCGTTCTGTAACTCAGCCACAACCAGCTCAAGCGGTATATTGGTCTCATCCACCAAAGCCACCACAAGGAAGTCGTGCTCTGCACCAAGTTGGCACGCCTTTTCCAGAGAGGCAGCATCATCGATCGTCATAAAGAGGGAGGTGGGAAATCCTTTGCCACGCAGGGAAGAAAGCAGATTCACGTTCTCAGAGAAAGCGACATCCCCCTCTTGGAGGACCTCGGCGTCTGCTTCGTTGTGCACCTCAACAACCCAGCCGATTCCCACAGCTCGGGAGCGGTATCTCTCCAGCCGCTCAGGTGTCACAAGCCAGCGATGAAAGCCCTGATGCTGGACCGCCTCCAACAAACCATCGGCCTCGCTAACCTGGCGCGTATCATACCAAAAAAAACGCTCGCGGGGTGGAGGAGGCTCCGCAGGAACCCCCCGGTGAATGGTTGACTCCAACTCCGACATCTACCAATCTCCTTCACATGCAAGAATGAGTCACGCAAGAAAGACACCAACAGTATCCGATTCTCTGCGAACAGTCCATCGGAATCAGACTTGA
>JALTMC010000911.1 GCA_027005175.1 Myxococcales bacterium | reverse complement strand
CGTGAACTCGATTCACCTTTGTTGGATATCTTAACTCCTGATTTTTCCATACCTTCCTCACCCTCTGGTTGATTCGCCTCTCCAGTCTGAGCGATACAGAGACTTGCTCCTTTGAAAAACTTGCACATGCCTGTAAGAGTACGTATATTCTTGTGTTACAGGTTGTAGATGTTACTTGTTGTTGGTGGGTTGTATGGGATTGAGATGGTAAGGGGGTGAATGAACTTCTGGTCATAACATCGTGGTGAAGTGTTTAAGTTTGTATTCTTTGAATATTATAGTTTCTGTCGGAACTGCGGGTGGTTATGTCATAGGTCTTGGTGGTGGAGTAAAGGAATGACAAACATGAATCAGAATTGGTGGGACCCTCAACACATTTTGCAACAGCTTCGTTTTCTGCTGGTAAAACAGAGAGATGCAACAGAGCTTCACAAACTACTCTACGATGAGCACTTTGCAGACGAGTTGGTCGCTGCTTTAATCTCGGCAGGGAACATCAGTGCTTGGGAAGATGCTCAAAATCATGTCTATGAGTGGCTCACGAGACAACAAGAGGTAGGTCTCTATCAAGGTAAGTTTCCGGTAACTCTCTTATGGAACATGTTACAGCCTCTCTTACTCAACAGAAAAGAACGCCATCGAAAAAGCCAGCGTCCTTCGGGTTCTGCTTCGATGGAACTCCCGCAACAAAGACGTTCTTATTCTTCTCGTCATGATTTGAACTCATCGCAGGAGCTTCGGGCGACGTCTCACTCTTCTCCTTCGAATCCATCCATTGAATATATCGGTCCACTGGGACCGACTGGAACCTCAAGGGAGCGTCTGGCCCGGTTGAGAGCGCAACGCCCAAGTTCGCAAGGATTGAACAGTGCTCGCAGATCACCAAGAAGACCTGCTCCTCCCTCTCGTGAGATGGGCAACTCTCGAAGTGTATCTCGGGGGCCGAGTCCCATGGGCTCTTCAGCGTCGGAGTCCTCTCGTGAACGATTGGCCCGGTTGCGCTCTTTTCCCCGAACACAACGAAGTCGGCCACCAGAGCGGCAGAGCCAAGCACCAGAGCGGCAGAGTCAAGCACCAGAATACCAGAGCCAGGCACCAGAGCGGCAGAGCCAAGTACCAGAGCGGCAGAGCCAAGTACCAGAGCGGCAGAGTCAAGAGGAAAAGGTTGCTCCTTTCGGTTCGGATCGGGGTTTGCCTCTTGACTCTCATACGCCTGAGTCTTTGAGTTCGCATGAGAGGTTGGCACGATTGCGTTCTACTCCATCTTCCCACTCTCCACGGTTGAGTCGGTTGCGTTCCGGTGTACCTTCTTCCTCCTCGAATCCTCTTTTGGATCGTTTGCGACAGATGGCACCACGTTCGTCTTCTGAGAATTCTCTAGCTCCCGTCGAGGAAAAAGTAGAACTATTGTCAAAGAAGCCTGAGGATGCTACAGTTGTCTCTGAACCTATAACACCAGTTCCGGAACAGAAGCCCGCTTCCGTATTGAAAGCACCGGCCTCACAAGATAACAAGCCTTCTTCAGAGTCAAAGTCGACGGCAGCAAACTTTGATTATGAGGGGTGGTGGGAGCCAGAGGCTGTTCTTGAGAGCCTTCGTTTTCGTCTTCGGGACAACGAAGGAGAGCTTAAGCAGCTCGTGTATGTGGAACGGTTCAAGATGCTTTTTTTGGGAATTCTTGAAAAAACAGCTCTGGAAGAGAGTTATTTTGAAGCAGCCAATCTTATGCTTGAATGGTTGGAGTCCAACGAAAGCCGTTTTCAGCTACCTTATGAGACAGCACAACTTTGGAAGTATCTTGAGCCTATTTTGGTGCTCAAGAAGAAGCACCTAGGTTCTTGAGTGCTTCATTCTTAAAAGTAAGCGGAGAGCATGCATGCCTGACCCAAAGATTCCAATCCTTCCATGGGCTGGTGGAGAGGGGGAGCTTATTACAAGCTCTGGGCAGTCTTTTTTTGAGCATCTTGTTTGTTCTTTGAGTCGTGCTTTCCATGCCGATGTCGTGTTTTTGGCTGATATTGGTGGTGAAACGTGGAAGCAGCTTCACAGCTTGGCGGTCTGTGAAGGGGGTGTGTTAGGGGGATCTTTTGAGGTACCTTTGCACCAGGATTTCCAGCATCTTAAAATAGAGGATCGTGGATTTTTACAAGCCGGGCAGGCCCTCTGGCAGAGTAGTCCTTTTGTTGGAAGAGCCATGGAAGACTGGGTGGTTCTGGTCTTTCAGGATTCCTTGCAGCGAAGGCTGGGTGCTCTCGCTCTTGGGTACACTCGCTCTTATCCCGAGAAAGCTATGTTGCTTACGGCTCTTGAACAGATTAAACCACGAATCTCTAACGAGCTTGAAAGGTTGATTGCAAAGAGGGAAAAACTTCATATTTTGGAGGCAGCTTCCTCTCTGGGAAACGAGGATTACTTGCAGAATATTGTGAGGCTGGCTGCGCTCTCACTCCGTGTTCGTTGGGCGATGGTTGCTGAACTTCTCCCACCGACTTATGAGCAAGCAAGAACTCTTGTGTATTGGAAAGGGGATGGATTTGAGCCAGAGCCCATTGTCTATGACCTTGCCGGTACGCCCTGTGAAGACGTCTTTCTCGATGGAGTGTGTCTTGTCCATCATGGTGTTCAACAGGCTTATCCTGATGACCAATGGCTACAAGACATCGGCGCAGAGAGTTATATGGGGATTCCCTTTTTAGACCGAGAACGACGCGCTTTTGCTCACTTTGTGATTATGCATGATGCGCCGATTGCAGAGGGTCTTTTTGAGCAAGCTCTGTTTCAAATCTTTGCTGCTTTGCTCGGTGCTGAGTTGTTGCGTGAACGTGCTGAACAAGAGCAACTCGATATAGAACGTAAATTATTAGAAACCCAACGTCATGAAAGCCTGGGTATGCTAGCAGGTGGTATCGCCCACGACTTCAACAATTTATTGGTTGGTATCTCCGGCAACATTGAGCTGGCTTCTCAGCTCCTTGGCAGTGACTCTGGAGCATCTACATTTCTTGAATATGCAGATGTTACAACACAAAGGGCAGCCTCCTTGGCGAATCAGCTTCTTGCCTACTCGGGCAAGGCTGCCTTTGAAACAGGCCCTCTCAATCTGTCAACTGTTGTGAATGAAACTCGACAGTTGTTGCAAGTCTCTATTCCCTCGACAGCTACAGTTCACTTTGAACTTGCTTCTGATTTGCCCGATATCTTGGGGGATGTCAATCAACTCCATCAACTGGCAATGAATCTTGTGTTGAACGCTATTGATGCTTTGGAAGGAGAGACCGGTCATATCTTTGTGAGGACAGGTTCTTATCGAGCCCAAGATATGCCTGTTTTGAATGACCTTGATAGCTTGGACCCGTCTTTGGCCTATGTGTTTTTTGAGGTGAAAGACACTGGGGTCGGAATGTCAGAAGACACAAGTAAGAGGATCTTTGAGCCATTCTTTACCACCAAAGACTCCGGGCATGGACTCGGGCTGGCTGCTGTTCGTGGTATTGTTCGGCAACATGGAGGGCAACTTTCTGTGGTAAGTGAACCTGGTGAAGGTAGTACATTTACGTTGTGGCTTCCCTCGATCAAAGAGTCTCCTTCTTCGACTCATGAAGCAGCAGCTCAATCCGATGAACAGTCCTTTGATGGCCTCACCGCTCTTGTCATTGATGATGATCTTGTGGTTCGGAGAGTGACTTCCATGATGCTCAAACGACTCGGCTTTTCTGTGGAGGGAGCAGCTTCAGGGATGGACGCTATGATGTTCATGAATACCATTCCATCTCCACCCGATGTCGTGTTCCTTGACCTGACCATGCCCGGCATGGGAGGCGAAGAAGTGTTTGACAGGTTACGTTCGATGCATAGCACCTTGGCTGTTGTGTTTATGAGTGGCTACAATGAGTCCGAACTACGTGATGAACTGCGTCAACAGAAGCGAGTCGCTTATTTGCAAAAACCATTTAAAGCGCAAGACCTCATTGATGTCATCCTCGCTGTTCTCGCAGATTCTTGAGATCCTCTCTTTTTCGTAGGGCCAGGTTTTTCACAAACCTGGCCCTACCTTTTTAATGTTGCAATCAATCCATTCTGACTATCGTTGGAGGGGTTGAAGAGAAGAGAGAGCAAGTCGATCACATGTTGCGTTGCGGGATGGATGCTAACGAGATCTATCGTTGGAGGGGTTGAAGAGCAGAGAGAGCAAGGTTATCAGAAACTTTCCGTTGCAGTTTTGACAGACTTGCCCTATATAGACTCACGAATCTGCGTAAGTTATGTCTAGCTTTCAAAGAATGTAGGATGTGTTGTGAGAGCGTTTTATTTGTGAAAACACCTGGGTGAAATACAATGTTGATGCGAGCGATTGGGAATCGGGTACAGAACTGGCTGGCACGTCCTCTGTACAATATTTATGAAAAGCAGCTTGAGCGAGAGCTACAGCATGGAATCATTCCCAAACATGTTGGGATTATTTTAGATGGCAATCGAAGATTTGCGCGTCAACACAAGATGTCAACCGTGGTGAAAGGCCATCGACATGGTGCTGATAAATTACGCGAGATGTTGCGGTGGTGCTACGAATTTAATATCTCAGTTATTACGATTTGGATCTTTTCTCTCGATAACTTTGATCGAGAAGCTGATGAAGTACAAGGTCTATTTAACCTGATTGAAAATAGAACCTTGGAATGGCTAAAAGATCCTGAAATCGAAGAGAAAAAAGTGCGATTTCGCTACAGTGGAAGAACAGAGCTTCTTCCAGAGAGTTTGCAGAAAACGATTGCAAAGGCGGAAGAGCAAACGATGAATCACAAAGACTTTGTGCTCAATATTGCCATTGCTTACGGTGGAAGAGAAGAGATTACAGATGCTTTTCGACGCTATGTTGAGGCTGGAAAAGAAAAAGGTCTGTCCCTTGATGATCTGCAAAAAGAGATGCAGCCGGAAACGTTGGAGCCCTTTCTCTATACCTCTGGTCTTCCTGAGCCCGACCTGATTATTCGAACAAGCGGTGAACTTCGTCTCTCAGGATTTTTGCTCTGGCAAAGTGCTTATGCTGAGTACTACTTTTGTGACGTCCTCTGGCCAGAGTTTCGTCGTATCGATTTTCTGCGCGCCCTTCGCTCATACAATCAGCGAAAACGAAGGTTTGGAAAGTGAAATGAGCCGGTTTCGGCTTAGGTTTTTTCCCATGTTTGGCCGAGCTTCCAACTCCATCGTTTGCTGGTCGGAGCATTTTTTGCTTAGGTTTTTTCCCATGTTTGGCCGAGCTTCCAACTCCATCGTTTGCTGGTTGGAGCATTTTTTTGCTTAGGTTTTTTCCCATGTTTGGCCGAGGGTTTGGGCTGTTTGTTGGATATGGGGGAGGAGGTCTTGTGCGTGGGTGAGGTGGTCGGCAGTGATAGCATCGGCTCCCCATCGTGCTCCGCCTATCGATCCTACAAGAACCGGGCAGTAGTTGGCAGGACCTGCAAACTCGATGGAAGCTGTCAAGGCGGAGTGGAAGTTCTCGTGCTCATGGAGAAAGTGGATCGCAGCTTGGAGCACATGAGGGGCATAGCCGTCTGTGTGTAGTTCCTCCCTTTTGGCAACTTGAAGGGCTTGGTCTATCTTGAAGTGACGTCCATAGCTTGCTTCTTTTCGAGCCTGGTCCCAGGGGTAGCCTAGGATCAGCTTGCGGGAAAGGACCACGACAGCCATGGCTGCTTCACCAGCCACAGGATCATAGTGAGTGATGGTTGATTCTAAAAAGGCAAATTGCTCCAGACGCTCCTCCGACAGAAAGTGTGCGGCTGCTATGGGGGCTGCCCGATGGGCTGGGCTGCATCCAGCCGTTTTTCTTTGTGACTCTCGATGTACTTGCGCTGCGGCTGTATCGAGTGTTAGGCCATCATTGAGCTTTTGTAAGACAGCGCCCGTTGTTGCTCCTGTATCAAACGCTCCTTCTTGCCACCAGCGGAGGTAACTCTCAGCAACGGCACCGATGTTATAGGTCTTTTGCTCCAGGATACTTTCAGCCAGACGGATTGCCATACGAATCGGGCCACCATTGCGATCTCCTGCTGCGAGTCCGATAAGGACTCCTGTGGCTCGATGGGAGGGTTCTGAGTTTGTTGCTGTTCGCTCTGCGTTGCCCTTTGGGCTTTGGGGAGAGGCGTTGTTGGGCTTGTTTTGTGTCATCAGCCAAGCTTCTCCCGGATCGTAGGAAGGTCGTAGGTGTTGAAGACATGCTTTGCAGAGAGTCCACCTTTTCGAGCGATCCCGACGCCATACTGAATATCAGAGATTCCGGGGATCGTGTGTGCGTCAGGGTTGACACTGACAACCAATCCTTTTTCACGGCCATAGCCGAGAATTCGCCAATCGAGGTCCAGTCGATAGGGGTTGGAATTGATTTCAATAATGACGTTGTTGGCGATCGCGGCATCAACGATCTTATAGATGTCGATGGGATAGGAGTCTCGGTTGAGCAAAAGACGACCTGTTGGGTGTCCTAGCATCGTCGTGGATGGGTGCTCGATGGCGCGGATGATTCGGGCTGTCATCTCTTCCGACGACATGTTAAATTGGCTGTGAACAGAGGCGATAATAAAATCAAATTGAGCGAGGATCTCCTCCGGGTAGTCAAGGCTCCCGTCGCCGAGAATATCCGATTCAATTCCTTTAAAGATCTGAAAATCCTTCCACTCTTGGTTGAGTTCATCAATCTCTTTGTGTTGTTGTTGTATCTCCTCAATCGACAGACCCCCTGCATAATAAGCTGTTCGACTGTGGTCGGTGATACCAAGGTATGTCAATCCCATATCGCGAGTGGCTTCAGCCATCTCACGAAGTGTTGCGCTGCCGTCGCTATAGGTGGAGTGTGCATGAAAGATCCCTTGGATGTCAGAGAGTTCAACAAGGGGAGGGTGGTCGGCTTTTTCTGCCCACTCAAACTCATCCCGATCTTCGCGTAGTTCGGGGGGAACAAAGTGGAGACCCAGCGCAGCAAAGATCTCTGTTTCGGATGAGCACTCCACCAGAGTATCACCGCGAAATAGCCCGTATTCGTTGAGCTTCATATCCCGGTCTTTGGCCCGCTTGCGCATCGTTGTGTTGTGCTCTTTGCTGCCCGTAAAATGCATCAGAGCATAGGGATACTGCTCTGGTTTCACTGTGCGTAAATCGACATTGAGTCCGCTGCTCAGTGTGATGCTACTTTTGGTGGGTCCATGTGCGATGATGTGTTCTTTGAGAGGATGCTCCACAAATGCTTTCATCACCGCTTCAGGGTTGCGTGTTGCTACCACAAAGTCGAGGTCTTTGACGGTCTCTTTCCAACGTCGCAGGCTACCACCTAACTCAACCTGTTCCACATCGGGCATCGCTCTCAGGTCTGCTATGATCTGTTTCGCATAGGGCAAGGCTTGGTTTAAACGAAACCGACCCTGGTACATCCGGAGCTGTTCGATACCTTGCAACAGCTTCTCTTGGGTTTTTTTCGCGAAGCCTGGCAAGGGAAGTAATTTGTCTGTAAGACAGGCTTCTTCCAAGTCATCGATATTGCTTAACCCAAGCTCCTGGTACAGGGTTCGGGCCTTTTTGGGACCTAACCCTGGGATCTTGAGCATCTCCATTAAACCATCGGGGAAGGACGCTCTTAACTCTTCATGCTCTCTTATCTTGCCTGTCTCTACAAGCTCGATCAACTTCTCTTTGAGGGACTTACCAATGCCCTTCATGCTGTGAATGGCACCCGATACGATCCACTCCGAGAGTTGCCCCTCATGTTGTTGGAGTTCGCGTGCCGCTTTGGTGTAGGCTCTGCTTTTGAAGGGATTGGCTCCTTGCAATTCAAGCAGTGTCGCCATTTCCTCAAAGATCTTTATCGCTGTTCGTTTGTCAGACATAGGAGGCCTTTGTATGAGAGCATGGGGTGTATTTGAAGCTGCCGCAAGACACTGCGACCAGCGTAGATCGTTTAAAACTGCCGCAAGGCACTGCGACCAGCGTAGATCGTTTAAAACTGCCGCAAGGCACTGCGACCAGCATAGATCGCTCCGCTGCCGAGTTCTTCTTCAATGCGCAGGAGTTGGTTGTATTTGGCAACTCTGTCAGAGCGTGAGAGAGAGCCGGTCTTGATCTGACCAACACCTGTCGCCACGGCGAGATCGGCGATAAAAGTATCTTCTGTTTCACCGCTGCGGTGAGAAATCACGGAGTTGTATCCGTTGTGAATACCGAGATTGATGGCACCCAAGGTTTCTGTCAGGGTGCCGATTTGGTTGAGTTTGATCAAAATGGCGTTGGCTGTCTTTTGGTCGATCCCCTGTTGCAAGCGGGTGACATTGGTCACAAACAAGTCGTCCCCAACAAGCTGAATTCGATGGCCGAGTGATTCTGTGATGATACGCCAACCTTCCCAGTCATCTTCAGCGTGTCCATCTTCGATGGATACGATGGGGAACTTGTCACATAGGTCGCCGTAGTAGTCGGACAACTCGGCACTTGAGAGTTGTTTGCCGTCCAGGTGGTAGACTCCGTCTTTGTAGAATTCAGTGGCAGCGGGGTCCAGTGCCAGGACGATGTCTTCCCCTGCTTGGTACCCGGCTTGTGCAATGGCTTCCATGATCAGTATGAGTGCTTCTTCATTGGTTTCAAGCTCTGGGGCAAATCCTCCTTCATCACCGACATTGGTATTGAAGTTCTTGCCTTTCAACACCTTCTTGAGTGTGTGGAAGACCTCTGCTACCATACGGAGTCCTTCTTTGAAGGTGGGCGCTCCCACTGGCATAATCATGAACTCTTGGATGTTGAGTCCGTTGTCGGCATGTTCACCACCATTGATGATATTGCACATCGGGGTGGGGAGGACCGAAGCATTGACACCACCGATGTAGCGGTAGAGCGGTATCCCAAGCCCTGCTGCTGCTGCGCGGGCTGCGGCCCTGGATACACGGAGAAAGGCCTTCGCGCCCAGGCGAGTGTTGT
>JALTMC010000910.1:5162-8967 GCA_027005175.1 Myxococcales bacterium | reverse complement strand
CTCTTCGACTGGCAACTTCATTATCTGCTCAAAGAAGTGACGAAGTCCTTCTTCTTCTGTATTGGTTTGCTTGATACAGTCTCGGAGCTTGTTGCTTATAGTTTCGAGCTGAAGTTCTGCGAGTCGCCCTTCAATATCGCTGATGGAGCGAAAGCCTTGTAAAGCCCAGAAAGGCTCCAGCGCACAGATCAACTCGGGTTTGTGATGAGTATCTCGGTAGTTGCGATGGGGGGCGTCAAAGGGGATCCCTTTGGCTTCCTCGTGAGCAAAGCCATCAGCTGCTTGTTGGCGATTGGGGTGAACCTGGATGGAGAGAGGTTGTGCAGCAGCCAAGACTTTAAACAAGAATGGCAATTGCCCATGGTATCGCCGATGAACGGCTTCACCTAAAATGGCTTCCGGTTCCTTACTCAGCCACTGCTCCAAGGATATCTCTTGTCCCTGATGAACAAGACGAGAAGGGGCCTTGGGGTGTGCGCCCATCCACAACTCGGCCTGAGGCTTCGGACTGGGGGAAGGCTGGCCCAACAGTTTGGCTATCGCAGTTTGCGACCCCCAAGCGTAGTTTTGGACTGGATTGTTGAGAAGGTATAAATCTATATTCACAATGTCACGTAGATTGTGGTGTTATGCGAGGTAGACCTGCTGAGAGGATGCACGCAGCAGAGCGAGGGAGAAGATAATGTGTGTGAGAGTCACCTGACGATCACTCACTGCCTGCATTTGCCATTGCTCTAGGCTATGAGAGTCGATCGCGGCATCCAACTCCGCGATGACAAGCTCTGCAACTTCTTCCAATCCGCCATGACGACGACCAAAAAAGGTCCACTCGGTTTCACGAGTGGCGTGCTCTCCCATCTTCACAACAACCTTAGCGTAGGCTTGTTGAAAACGGTGCGGCAACATGCAGATCAACTCTCCTTGGTCATTGCGAACACGAAGCTGAATGGGTAAACCACGGAAGAACTCAAGATAGACTTCAGCAGAACACATCAAACGCATAATGGAGCTGCCATCAAGACCCGAACCTGTTAGGAAGGGATGCTCAGAGGTGCAGGGTGGTAATTCAGTGTTGGGAGAACGCATCGTTCCGCTCCTTGGCGTCGCTGATTGCTTGGCAATCATGGTGCAGGACCTATGGGCCGAACGCCTCCTGTCCCGCTGCATTATGATCTATGGGAAAGTAATGAAAATCAGAATATCTCAATAGTTAGGCGCAATACAAATACTTGGATCTTCGATTCTTGTCAAGGGCTTTTTTCGTCAGTCCCCACAATATACCAATCAATTTCATGATTTTCAAGGTTTTTTTCTGTGTCTGACATAGATCCTATGAAAGCCCCACCGTTTTGTGCTTGAACAAACCTCAAGGTTGAATGGCTTGGTGTGCGAAGCTCAATAGGTCTTAAGGTTGAATGGCTTGGTGTGCGAAGCTCTGTGCCACTTGGACAATCACGCGGGTCGAGGGCGTGGTCTGTCTCCATCAAGGTTGGGTGGTTTGGTCTTCTCGCTCCAGGGCACGAAACTTCAGGAGTAGAGCTTCTGTATGGGGTTCTTGCGGGTCAGGTACGTTTTGTCCCAGCTTCTGGAGGAGCCAGGATGCGGCTTCATTGACAGGGATATTGGGGTGCTCATGGTCACGTGAATAGTGGACCCATTTCATCGCGACAAAGAGGTTGAGCCATTGAAACAAACGCTTTTGAAAGCTCTTTGAGCTGGCAGTGTTGTCTCGAAGCTCTTGTAGCTTTCGGATGAATTCTTGTTTCTCTAGGAAGTCGCGGAGTGTTGCGGGAAGTTGCTGTAGCCAGTGGGTATCTTCTGTCGTTGTCGTTGAGAATCGCAAAGGAGCTTGCTCGATAAGCAAAGCAAGGGTCTCAAATGATTGGGGGTGATAGCTATCCCAGTGAGGTTGTTTGGTTTGGGAGAGGAGGTCTCCTACAGCTTTTCCTGTTCCAAAAGGGACTCGGTCTGAGATCCGAGGTGAAGGGAGGACACGCGTTTCTCGAATATTGGCCAGTCTCTGTGTTTGTGCAAGCTTCTGCATGAAGTAGAAGTCTTCTCCTGCTTTGCGCCTGTTCATCCCACCAATCTGACAATAAGCTTTGGCCCTGACCACCATGGTTGAGCCGACAGTATGACAAGCGATGGGCAGCCCTGCGAACCGCAGCGCATGGACATAGTAGCGAAGATGCAATTCATACTCTGCGATGGCTTGGCGATGGGCAGGAGAGAGGGAGCGATCAAGAGGGTGTTCGTAGTAGATTGTGGCTCCTGCGGTGCCGGGGGCCTTGGCAAAGTGATGTTCTATGGCCTGAAAGTAGGTGGTGTCGCATGTACAATCAGCATCAAGGCATACGATGATTCCCTGCTCATGAGCAATCTGTGCAAAGCGGTCTACCGCTTCATCCATCCCGATCTTACGAGCTGTTCCTACTCCAGCTT
This sequence comes from Myxococcales bacterium, assembly GCA_027005175.1. Classification (GTDB taxonomy): domain Bacteria; phylum Myxococcota_C; class UBA6777; order UBA6777; family UBA6777; genus M3003. The sequence goes on along the minus strand of JALTMC010000910.1, from coordinate 6,525 downwards.
CTTTGCGAGAGAGGGCCGGGAAGTGCAGAGCAAAGACACGCCAGCGCGGGTTGTTGTGTGAAACAGCCCATGTCTCCAACTCTTGCAACGATTGCTGTGTTTGTTGGTGATGAGAGCGCGGAGCATCCGCTGGGGAGTTGAGGACAACGAGCACTTCCACAGCACAACTTGGAGGTTGTGCCTCGTAGAGAGAATCAAGCGTTGCCAGGAGACCGGGTTCGTTATAACATGGAATCACAACGATGATACCCAAGTCAGTATGCGGCTGTGTGCTGAGCTGACGAGGATAGCGTCTGAATTTTCTTAAATACTTTTCTGAGACAGTAGACATCGCTTTACAACTGAACAAGTCATTGGAGAGAGTGGATGAAGCTTTCAATGGACCTCGCTTGCGATAGCCCACAAGCTTGGCTGGATGCAGTTCTCGATAACTTCGATAGCTTTTTGCAAGACCACGCCAACTGTGAACGCAAAGCGTCTGCGATGGCGATGAGTTTTGTCGCGAAGTACCCAGACCGCAAAGAGATATTGCCTGAATTGATCGACACAGCTATCGAGGAGCTAGAGCACTTCAAACAAGTATACCAGATTTTGGAACAACGCGGCGTATCTTTGCCCCACAAAATAGGGGCAGACCTTTATGTGGGTAAGTTGGTTGATTTGTGTCGTTCCGACCCTCGCAACCGTTTTCTCGACAGGCTGCTCCTGGCCTCCGTTGTCGAAACCCGTGGAGCGGAGCGTTTTAGGATGGTTGCTGAGAACGTCAAAGAGCCCGAGTTGCAACACTTCTATAAAACACTCTGGATCTCCGAGGCCAAGCATGGTCACATCTTTGTTAAGATGGCTCTACAGTATTTTGAGCGCGATGAAGTCTATGAGCGGCTCGCTTTTTTTATAGAAAAAGAAGGTGAGATCCTCCTCGGGCTCGAAATCAAATCGGCACTTCACTGATGAGGTAGAGTTTGGGACTTTCTTTTGGTCTTGTGCCACGCAAGTCTCAGTCCTATAATAGCGTCAGTTCCACCATCGCGGCCTCTTTGAGGCGAAACCTTGTTGAACTCTGGAGTAGTGAGAATATGGCAAAAACCGAACAAATCCCTCGGCAGTGGCGGATCTTGAGACGCTTGGAGGCCCATCGGTTTGGGCTCTCTGCGACAGATCTTGCGGAGGAAGAAGGTTGTCCTGTACGGACGGTTTATCGCGATCGTGCTGACCTGGAAGAGGCAGGGTTTCCTCTGATTCAGGAGCGACGGGGCAAACGCTCTCTATGGAAGCTGGCATTTCGCAAGGACTCCCCTCAAATCCCTTTCGACTTCACAGAGGTCTGTTCTTTATGGCTTGGTCAGGTTTTTATGGAGTTTTG
>JALTMC010000910.1:3491-5152 GCA_027005175.1 Myxococcales bacterium | reverse complement strand
ATCTTTGATTCGATTCGTTCGGCCTTTGAGAAGATTCGCTCCACCCTTCCTCCGGGTGTGTTAGAGCACTTTGAAGAGTTTAGTGAGAAGTTTGTCGTGAGGGGCTTTCAGTTGTCGGATGAGGCATCGGAGCAGTTGAAGGTGATTAATGAAGCCCTCCGAAACAATGAACAATTGGAGATCAAGTACTTCTCTCCCAGTCAGGGTTCGGAGACAAAGCGAATCGTGGACCCATATCGGCTGTGGATTCAAGATGGTGTTGGCTATCTGATCGCTTTTTGCCAATTGCGTAAAGCGATTCGAACATTCCATCTCTCACGAATTCGCAGCTCACGACGAACAGGTGAGTTTTTTGAAGAGGATCCAGATTTTAATCCCAAGATCTATTTGCGGGGCAACTTTCGCAAAATGGGTGGGGGAGACATACAGGACGTTGAGATCGTATTTGACAGCAAGGTGCGTCATGTGGTTGAGGAGCAGACATTCCACGACACACAAGAGATGGTGGAGCGGGAAGATGGGTCTGTCTTGGTGCGTTTTCAAGTCGCGGGGCTTCAAGAGATCGGAAGTTGGGTTCTCGGTTTTGGCCCCCAAGCAGAAGTGATAAAACCCGAGGCATTGCGTGAACAGGTGATCACGTCGTTGAGAGGCTCTTTGAAGCGCTATCAATAAGGCGTGTCCCGAAAATGGACATCAAAACATGGATAATCAACTCCAAAAAGGTATTCAGTTACTTCAAGAAGGAGATCTGGATGCCGCTCAAGAGATCTTTGAAAAGTCGCTTGAGCGTAAACCGAATGATGCAGCTTCTCACCTCTGGCTGGGAAACTGTTTTGTGTTGCAGGGAGAGCTTGGCAAAGCCCGGACGGAGTTCCGTGCTGTGATGAAGCACGGCGGTGAAGAGTTGCAAGCGGAAGCCCGACGGCAACTGTATTCTCTGTGGTACAACCGTCTGGTCTACCATCTCATCCTTCAGCCGCCCTTGCGCTATTTGCTGCTACTGGCTGTCACGGGTTATGTCGCTAGCTTGGCCCTGCTCTCTTTTCCCCAACACAAAGACACTGCCGAATATATCTTTGTGGCTTCGATTTGGATCGTGCTTCCACTCTTCTTTGCCTGGATCACTTTTATCGTGACTTACTTTGTGGGTAGCATCGCTTTTGCTCCCGATAGCTCGGGTCCCGGCGTGAAAAGTGCGCGACTTGCCATTGCTCTGGCAGGGATCTTTGTGATCCCCGCCAATCTCTTTATCAACATGGCTGTTGGAGTAAAAATACTTGCTGTTTTTCTCGATGTCTTTTTGCTTTCTTTAATGGCCAGTCAACTGATCAGCCGCCTCGGGAAAAAGCTCGCAGGCGAAGAAAGCATGCTCATCTTGCACCAACTGGCCAGAGCAAGCAGCATCGCAAAAAATCATGTTGAACCGCCCAAACCCGAACAAGGCTCCGCTTAACCTGCGATCCGATCGCATCCGTTGATAACTCGCAAGGCTAAAGCACTTGGGGGTTGTCTACCTCTCCAGTGTCTGGGTCCATGCCCAGCGTTTGACCCGCTGGTTGATAACTCGCAAGGCTGAAGTACTTGGGAGCTATCAACGGGTGTTGTAGTCCTCTTCGAGAAGGTTTTCCGTATTCTCGTGGAAGGAGCGAACAATAAGGTCA
>JALTMC010000910.1:0-3481 GCA_027005175.1 Myxococcales bacterium | reverse complement strand
TTTCCGATTTACGTTAGTTTGGAGAAACTCGACAAGAGGTTGCTCGAAGCCTCGAGCGACCTTGGTTCACCCCCCATTCGGACCTTCCTGCAGGTGACTTTGCCGCTTTCGATGGACTCCATGACTTGCTCTATCCCGCGTTCCACGGTCCAGTTGGGATGGAAACCCAAGATCCGCTCGATCTTATCGAAGTTCACTCGATAGTTGCGTTTGTCTCCATCATTGCCCATGTGCTTGATCTCGGCTTCGGGTACGGCGGCTTTGATCAGAGCTGCGATCTGGTCAATGGTGTAGTTTTGAGCGTTGGACCCCACATTGAACACTTCATTGTTTACGACGTTGGAAGGAGCTTCTAGAGCTTTGACAATGGAGAAAGCAGCATCTTGCACATGAATAAAGGGGCGCCACTGGCTACCACCAAAGACAGTGATCTGCCCTTCTAGCATCGCTTTGGCCGTGAGTAGGTTGACGACAAGATCAAACCGAACACGCCCTGAGAATCCATAAATAGTGCCAAAGCGAAGGAATGTTGGGTGAAATGAATGATCGGCTAGCTCTTGGAGTACGCGCTCTGAAGCGATCTTACTGCGAGCGTAGAGTGATATCGGGTGAAGAGTGGAGTGCTCATAGAGAGTGGAGTCGCTGGCACCATAGACGGAGCAGGTGCTGGCAAAGACAAAGCGTTGGACGCCACTCCCTTTGGCTATTTCTGCGAGCGTCCGGGTGGCGAGAAGGTTGACCTCAATGGTGAGTTTCTCGTCAAAAGCACAAGCTGGATCTCCTACGATCGCACCGAGATGAACAACAGTGTCTACACCTTGCATGGCTTGTAGGACTCGATCGATCTGACGAAAGTCTGCTTCAATGACTTCCAGATTGGGGTGCTCTAAGAGAGCTTTGATCGGTTCTATCTCAAACATCAAGAGGTCGAGTAGACGCACTCTATAACCCCGATCAAGTAGCTCTTTGGTCAGGGATGAGCCTATATAACCAGCACCACCGATCAGAAGGATATGTTGTGCTTGCTCAGGAGGGGGCGATTTTTGGTTTGTGGTTCGAGTCATTGTTGTTTGTCTGATGAATCACAGTCGATGGTCTTGTTCCAGGCCGTGACACTTTCTTCTCCATCTTGGTTTGTGGTTCGAGTCATTGTTGTCGGTTTTTGAATGTAGCACAAGGCTTTTGAGGTTTTTTTATGCAGCACGACGTTTTTTGAGGCTTTTGAATGTAGCGCAAAGCCTTGCGTCGTTTCTGTTGTCGGTGAATGGGGGCTTTGGGCTTCAGGTGGTCGAACGAATTTGCTTTGCGTGTTGAGCGATCTTCTCCATCGCAAGACAGATCCCTTCGGGAAAGATCGGGTCCATCTTGGACCAGAGTGGCAGGCTGATGCTGCTCTTGGAGAGCCACTCTGTATTGGGAAGGTCAGCACCTTCACCAAAGTGGCGATAGGCTGTTTGACGATGTACAGGGGGATCATAATAAGAGCATGTGTCAATACCTTCTGCGAGGAGAGCTTTGCGAATCCTATCCCGACTCAACCCAAACTCGGACTCTTCCACGGTGATGGAGAGGTCCTTGTAGGAACTGCGGTCCTCTTTCGCAATAGACTGGCACTTAATTCCAGGGAGAGCTTCCAGTCTTTCACGAAAGAAGCGAACAAGGCGATTGCGTTCGGTGACAGCCTGCTCTAACATACCAAGGCTATGACGGGCTAGGATGGCATTAAACTCGGGCATTCGAGCGTTGAAGCCAGCAAAGGCACTGTCGTACTCTCCGTTGTTGCCGTACTCTCGGCCAACAAGGAGTGCTTCCGCGAGAGCGGAGTTGTTGGTCGCGACGATACCACCTTCACCACCTGTGACAAGCTTCGTAGGGCTCAGGCTGAAGCATTGAGCGTCACCCTGGCTGCCAACGGGTTTGCCGTGATAGAGGCTGCCTAAGCCATGTGCTGCGTCAAAGATAAGCTTGAGACTGTGCTTTTGGGCGATGGCTTCGAGTTCGTCACAACGTGCGGGGTTCCCGAAATTATGAACCGCTAAAATCGCTGTCGTATCCGGTGTGATCGCTGCTTCGATTTTGTCGACTTGACTGTTGGTGCTGTGTTTGTCTACATCGACGAATACAGGGCGGCAGCCCACCCAAACCGCTGCGCTGACAGTGGCCATAAAGGTGAAACTTGGTACAATGACATCACCTTTGAGTCCAAGGCTTTGGTACGACAGCATCAGACCCGAGGTGCAAGATGAAACAGCAACCACATGCTTGACTTGAAGTTGCTCAGCGGCAACTTCTTCAAACTGGCGAAGGTACTTGCTTTTGGTCAGCATACCTGAAGTCATGATGTCTCGAACTTCCGCTTCCATCTCTGCAAAAGGAGGGAGTGAGGGACGTACCATCGGTACTCTCTTTGCAAAAACGGGATCACCTCCCAGCAGGGCGGGTAGCTGCTCTGACATGGACTTCCTCTTGTCTTTCTTCTCGAAGCTTATGATATCTCTTGTCTGCTTTGATTGGGCTTGGAACATTCATGAACACTCTGCTTTGGGTTCTTCACAATAGGAGTCATTCGGGTTGGGCTCGGGTTTGGTTTCCACTCCTCGCAGAACCCTGATGATGTCATCGATGCCGGGACTGTACTCCCGACGAGGCTCGGGTTTGGTTTCCACTCCTCTGCATCGCGGGCCGATACAGACTCTGATGCTAGATCTGGAGTCGGAGAGCCAGTCGAGGGTGTTGGGGCTTGGCTCACATATAAGGGTGTCAGCTTTGATGCCGGAGTTGGAGTCGGAGAGCCGGTCGAGGGTGTTGGGGCTTGGCTCGCATCTAGGGGGGCTGGAGTTGATGCTGGAGTTGGAGTGCTCAGGGACCCCAGGAATTCAGGCATTGTTGTGTCTTCCGCTGCGTCAATATCTTTGCGTTGTAGGGTGAGCAGGATAGTTTTGAGCAGGATGGAGAGGTCGAGGAGTATATTCCAATGGTCCACATACCAAATATCATAGGCAAATCTTTCTTCCCACGATATCGTGTTGCGGCCATGGATCTGAGCCCAGCCTGTGATGCCTGGCTTGACATCGTGCCGTCGTCTTTGCTCGGAGGTATAACGCTTCATGTATCGGAGTAAAAGCGGCCTGGGTCCCACCAAGCTAAGGTCTCCTTGCCATACGTTCAACAGTCCTGGTAGTTCGTCTAGGCTTGTCTTGCGGAGGAACTCTCCCAGGGGGGTTCTTCGCTCTGCGTCAGACAAGGGCGCACCGTGCTCATCGTATAGCTCTTTCATGGTGCGAAACTTGATGATCTCAATCTCGCTATTTTTGAGTCCACCGCGTTTTTGCCGAAACAGTACAGGTGAGCCCATCTGTAACCGAACGAGCCCCGCGATGAGTAGCAAGACTGGGCCAAACAAGAGTAATCCTACCGTTGCACCCACAAGATCGATCATTCGCTTTAAGAGAGGACTGCACACGACACGTCGCCACAAATC
>JALTMC010000909.1 GCA_027005175.1 Myxococcales bacterium | reverse complement strand
TCGTATCCCTACGAGTAGCTGCTTTTCTGTTCGATGAACCATCATATCCCTACGAGTAGCTGCTCCTCTGTTCTACCAAACAGTGAATCCTTATTCAGTCGCGCTACATCTTGCTTTTGGCTGGTTTCTCTCCTGGGCGTTCCTGCCGCACAGATCTTTAAAAGAATGTGCAAGAGAATATGCGAATAAGTTCAGTGGTCTGGGTTTGGGTTCTCTTTTTGAACGCATATCTTGGGGGGAAACTCTGTTAAGTACTGCAAAACAACGAAAGTGTAGAGCTTATCGTTTTTGAATATAGAGTAGGAATCGAAAATCTTGGAAGCGGGATTTTCTTGTGATGAGGGAAAACAAAAGAATGCGAAACATTTCGAAATGGAGTCTGGTTGCAGTTATGGGGTTTGTGCTGGTGGCTTGTCAGATGGCAGAGCCAACGTCCAAGCCTGAGGTTGCTTTGCGTACAGCAAAGCGAGCTGTCATCGGTGGTACGATTGACAATCGCTTACCGGGTGTTGGTACTTTGGTGGCCAACCGTCGGTCATTCTGCACAGGGACGTTGATTGCGTCGCGCCTTGTGGTGACAGCAGCTCACTGTATTACTGCAGCACAACGATCCATGAATCGAAATCAGACGGTTCAGTTTCGCATTGATCTGCCGACAGGACAGGGTACGAATTTCAAGGCGACTTATCATGATGTAGGAATCGTAAAGACGCATCCTCAGTACTCTTCGAGTCGAGGAGGCTTGGCGAATGACGTGGGTTATATGACGTTGAAGAAAGACGTTGCAGGTGTCACTCCTATTCCGATCAATACAACAAAACTCGATCAAACATGGGTTGGCAAGCAGGTCACGTTTTTGGGGTATGGATTGATTCAAACACAACCCCGACCTCGCTCTCCGGGGCGGAAGTATAGTGCGAACATTACGTTACGGACTGTTTCAGCAGATCGTATTCGGACGCAGGACAAAGGAAAAAGTATCTGCAGTGGAGACTCTGGCGGTCCCGGCTTGTACAAGTTTAATGGTGAGATGCGGATCATTGCAGTCAACTCTTATGTGACAGGTCGAACCTCGGGTCGTCAGCCCTTGTGTGATGGTGCTGGCTGGTCTTTTCGTGTGGATTACTATGTTTCCTGGCTTCAGCCTCTGATCAATAAGTACGGTGGCAAGTGCAAATCCGACAAAGACTGTGGCCCTTGTTATCGCTGTGATGCCAAGAAAGGCAAGTGTGTGGTCAAGGGCACAACCCCAACCCAAGAGTACTGCAAACCTTGCACCTCTCCCAGCAGTTGTGGTGGAACAGGCCAGAGCAATATCTGTCAACGTCAGAGTGTCGGAAACCGTTGTTTGCAAGCCTGTGATGCACAAGGTTGTTGTCCGCTGGGAACATCTTGCCGGATCGTTGGTGGTTCCAACCAGTGTGTGCCAAACAAGGCCACCTGTGCAGATGTTGCATGTCAGACGGACAAAGAGTGTGGACCGGGTGAAGGGTGTTCTAAGGGGACCTGTCGTCCCAAGCCAGTCGCTCCAGCAGCAACGTTGTGTCGCACCTGCGCTACGGACGCCGATTGCTCCGGTGGTGTATGTACCAGTTATCCCGACGGAAAACGCTGTACCCAACCTTGTGTGGCAGATAACTTCTGTCCCAAAGGATATACATGTCAGTCCCTCAATAACAAGCGTCAGTGTGTGGCAACTTCCGGCGACTGTGGCTGCAAAGCCAATACCGATTGTCACAGCGGATTTGCTTGTCAGAAAGGGCTCTGTGTGCGGGTAGGTGGGGGAAAGTATGGAGATTCTTGCAGTAGCAAGCGCGGGTGTGCAAAGGGCTATCGATGTACGCCAACTCAGGCGTCTGGTACGATCTGTATCCAGACCTGTAGTGGAGCTTATGCTGCAGGTCAGCCCGGTTCTGTTTGTGCTAGCGGAAAATGTGTGGGCGGTGCTTCTTGCCAGCCTTTGCAGGGCAACTCTTTCTGTTTGTCAAAATGCTCCTCCGACACCGATTGCGGCCGCTGTATGCGCTGCACCAACAACAAATGCACTCCCCTCTCCATATCTATCCCCCCAATATCTGCAAAGCCTGCGATTCCCCCAGCGCATGCGGAAAAAACGCCCGCTGCATCCGCTTTTTTGGCTACGGATACCGCTGTGTCCTAGGATGCACCGCTAACGGTTGCTGTCCCGACGGCTACCTCTGCCGCGCCCTCGCCAACGGCAAAAAAGTCTGT
>JALTMC010000908.1 GCA_027005175.1 Myxococcales bacterium | reverse complement strand
CTCTTGCAGGTCCAGGTGGCGTTTTTATCGAATTGAGTACAATCTGCTGTGGTCTTACAGATAGGTCGGCAGACATTACCTCCGGCGGTATCACACTTTTCCGATCCAGCAGGCAACAGAGCCGTTGTACACTTGATGGCAGAGCATGGTGGGTTGTTCACACGAAATTTCACCACAGCCGTTTTATCGAGTTTGGTGCACAAGGTGTTGTGACACCGGCGCACATAAACATCATAAGCGCGTGCAGCTTTGACCCGACTCAGGTTGATGGTTGCCTTGATTGCAGAAGGAACCTTTGGATCGACAATTCCAGGGATGGGATTGAGTAGGTTGTTGTTGAAGATCAATTGATCTCCGGAGCTGAAGTTCGAACCGCGAACCTGGATCTGCTGAATGTTGTTACCTCGAAAACCAAAGACAGGCACAACACTGGTAGCAACCGGTGGCGGTGGTGGTGCGATGGTAAAGACCGCACGATTACTGAGAGAGCCATCGGGGTTCTTGACCCGGAAGAGATAGCGACCTTGCTTCAACGCACCAACCGTCAGACTGCCTCTGATAAACGAGGAGTAGAGGGTGGTGATGGAAAAGCTGGAAGAGTAGTCTTTGTTATCTGGACCTGTGATAATCACGGTAGAACGAGGGGTTTGTGAGAAGTTAAGTCCATACACATAGAGCCGCAACGTACTCTTTGAGCTAGCAACCACACCCGAGGGATTGAGGTAGTTAATGGTGGGTCCGCCTGTTGCATTCAAGAATAGAGGATAATAGTTGCTGTGACGTGAGCCATTGCGGACCTGAAGAAGATGCATACCTGCTTTGAAACCACGAGTATCCAAACCGCGCAAGACGATCAGTTGAGAACTTTGAAACTTACTTGTGACTCGTTTTCCGTCAAGATAGACAGCACTGGTAAGAACAAAGCCTGTGCCGGTTAAGTTGATATCTTGGAGCGGTCCAATACGTTGTACATTGTTGGAAGCGCTCTTAATCTCAGGCACGAAGGACGGAAGAACCGAGAATTTCGTGGTCGCAGCCAGACCATTTCCATTTTTCAAGACAACCGTTATCACACCAACTTTGGCCTTTGCGAAGTCGATCTCTTTGACGGTTTCGATTTGCTTGCCTGTCTTATACACGGTTGGAATCACTGTGCCATTCCAGGTGAGAGTATGCTTTTTGGTGAGATTGCCACCTTTGATCACAAACTTGGTTTTGTCCCCAACACGAACAAATGCTGGCTCAAAAGAGGAGATATAAGGCAAGGGAGGAGGCTCAATCACAAAGGAGAGAGCCGGTCCACGAACACCGCAGGGGTTGATCACAACAAAATCATAGATACCTGGTTTGTAGCCCGTCAAGTCAAGAGAGGCGTCCAGGCGATAGCAGTAATTGCCTGAAGTTTGGCACGATGTTCGATGAAGTTTCCCACCCAGCTCAACCACTGCGCCGGGTCTCATCGAGCGCAGATTGTTACTGTTCGAAAAGTCCGCTTGAATGGATACGGCGACCTTGGTATCTGCCCGTCCAAAGGCGGGATTAATATACGACGGGACGGGGGTCGGGCTGGTTCCAGCATTGAGATCAAAGGTGGTAGTTGCTTTTGCAATCGGACCATTTTCGAGCACCACCGTGTATTTCCCAGTTTTCATCGACTTGGTCTTGAGTTTAAAGCGCACCGTCTGGTCATTAACATAAGTAAGAGGGTGAGTTTTACTGGCTTTGCTAAAAACAAGAGAGGGGCCAAACTTCACAACAGCCCGGGGTAGGAAGTTGCGTCCTCGAACTTCCACATCGGTGTCGCAGTTCGTCACCCAACTGCTGGGTAATAAGCCATCAATGCTAGGAATTCGATGGCTCAATGAGACCTTAAAAGGATTGGATTTTTTACCATTCGCATTGATCGCGATCGCATCCACATCGCCCGCTTTCCACTTGGTGGTATCCGTGAGATCAACGGTAGCGACGATATAGGTATCGCTCTTCCACTCCACCTTCCCAAAGACACCTTTGATCTCGTTACCCCCAAGCATCAACCGAACGCCTGGCAGAAAGTCTGTTCCATAAATGGCGACATTCTCAGACTTCTCACTGAGAAACAAAGTGAAGGGTAAGATCCGGCTCAGTTTGGGTGCTGGATCCTTGTCCCGTACACGAAACTTCTCTTTGTTGGTGTTCTGACCATCAGGATTCTTCACCCAGACATCATACTCGCCGGGTTTGACCTTGCTCAGATCAAGCT
>JALTMC010000907.1 GCA_027005175.1 Myxococcales bacterium | reverse complement strand
CAGAGGAAGAGTGTCGGAATGGCGTGGCTACACATTCATCGGGGAATCATGCCGCAGCGTTATCGTTGGCTGCACGTTTGCGTGGTATTCCTGCCTATGTGGTGATGCCTGAGAGCGCACCCGAGGTAAAAAAACGTGCGGTGGCTGGCTATGGTGCAGAAATTACATTTTGTACGCCAACACTTGAGGCACGAGAGACAACACTGGCCTCTGTTTGTCAGAGAACAGGGGCGATGGAGATTCATCCGTATGACCATCCCTGGATTATCGCAGGGCAGGGGACTGCAGCAAAGGAACTCTTGGAAGAGCTTCCCGATCTGGATATGGTGCTCGCCCCGGTTGGTGGAGGCGGGTTGATGAGCGGAACCGCACTGAGTAGTCGAGCCTTACGGTCCAAGGCTCAAGTCTGGGGAGTTGAACCACAAGGTGCTGATGATGCATGTCGGTCTTTGGCCACAAAAACCTTGGTTCCTTCGGTCAATCCTCAAACCATCGCCGATGGTTTGCTTACGTCTCTCAGCCCACGAACTTTCCAAATCTTGCAGCAAACACTGGATGGTATTGTCACTGTGTCTGAGGGATCCATCATACATGCTATGCGAACGGTGTGGGAGCGGATGAAGATTCTTATTGAGCCGTCCTCCGCTGTTCCCCTGGCTGCCCTTTTTGAGGGAGCTTGGGATGTTAAAGGCAAGCGTATCGGGTTGATTGTCAGTGGCGGAAATGTCGATCTCGGAGCATTTGTAAGTTCACCCGGATGATACATGTACCTGGATTGAATCTGGATAATACATGTACCTGGATAATACATGTGCCTGGATGATTTATGTTCTTCGTTGTGAGATCGAGCAACGTAAACCTGATGGAGTGCCGGGTTGGTGCGAAACCTGAAGGAGCACAGGGCTGGTGCGAAACCTGAAGGAGCACAGGGCTGGTGCACAGGTGTCAGGGGTGGGCGTCGGCTTGTCAGTCGCTTGACGTGAAACCATCCTTCCCCTACAAAACCTCCCAAGAGCTGAGAATTGGAAAGAATCAACTGAGAACTGGAAAGAGTATAATGTCTGAAGAAGTATCTACGGAAATGGTGTCAAGTTCCTGGCCTGATAAATTTCGTGAGTTTCTGCACTTTTCGATTTTAGAAGGCACAGTGCTGGTTTATATCTGCTCTTTTATGTTGATGTATCACTATCAGTTTCTGTCTCCTCATATTCCTGGGACAGATGGCTTTTACCATATTAAAATTGCTTATATGATGCGGATACAGGGTTTTTTAAGCAACTTTGAATGGGCGACGTTGAGCTTGTGGCATAAGTCCTTTTATGACAAAGAGTTGTTCTATCATGTGTTTCTCATCCCATTTACGTACTTTAAGGATCTGGAGTATGGGGCAAAACTGGGCACTGCGGTTCTTTCGTCTCTAAGCCTGACGAGCTTTTATACCATTTTGCGACTGAATCGGATTCGGTTTGCTGAGATCTGGTGGGGGCTGTTGCTTTGCTCGGGTGGTTACTTCTTGTATCGCAACAATGTTCCTCGGCCACAGGTTCTCTCGATTTTATTGTCGCTGTGGACCATCCACTTTGTCATCAACAAATACAAAAAATGGCTGGCTGCGATCTCTGTGCTGTATGTGTTCAGTTATACAGCTTATTTCTTACCCACCGTCTTTGCGTGCATTGTCTCTGGTTATCTGCTTGTGTTTGAACGTGAGTTTGAATGGAAGGTCCCTGCGGTGACGATGGTTGCGATGCTGGCTGGAATGCTGATTAATCCCTATTTTCCAAACAACATCACCTATCTCTATTTGCAAAATTTTTATGTGTTGTGGCAGGCGAGTCAGGGGGGCGGGGTTGACCTGCGAATGGGAGGTGAGCTGGGACCCATGAATACCCGCAAGCTGATCCAGGTCAATACATCTGTGATCCTTCCCTATATTGCCGCCTTTTTTACCTCTATGTTTCGCCCTGTCCGGATTAATAAGAAGACCAAGGGGTTGTTTTTTATTTCACTGGCTCTGATTGTTCTTACACTACACACCAAGCGATTTGCGGAATACTCTGTTCCTGTAACCTTGATGTTTTGTGCTTTCTTTTTCCATCACTACCTCGCAGAAGTTGATGTGGTTCAACAGTTTCAAGAGTCGTTCTTCCGCTCGGTTGGGGTGGTGTTGCTTGGATCGATCATCATGTCTGTTCTGGCTGTTCGTTCCTATCACGATGTCGCACCTCAATTTCGAGTCTCTGAGACGAGTTACAAGAAGGCTGCCTTGTATCTCAAGAAACATGTGCCCAAAGGTCAGGTTGTATATACCTGCGATTGGGATGACGCACCCGCGCTCTTCTTCTACAATCACTTCAACCGCTATCTTATTTTTCTGGACCCCAACTTTATGTACTTCTGGAAACCCAGCATGTGGCACAAGTGGAATGACCTGTCGTTTGGACATTTCGGAAAGAGAACCTACTCCATCCTGAAGAAAGAGTTTAAAGTGACTTATGGATTTTGTACCAATGATTTTTGGAAGCTGCGTAATCTGATCCAAAGACACCCAAAGATGAAGCTTGTTTATCGCAGCAAAGGCGGGTATGTCTTCAAAATAGACTGAAAATACTTGGATTGTTCGCTTTCGTCTGCTCAGGCATTTGATCGGTCTCAATGTGGTCTCCAAAATAGACTGAAAATACTTGGATTGTTGGGGGGAGAGCATGAATGGTGAGGAGAGCGTGAATGGTGAGGAGAGTGTGCGTGAATGGTAGGGCTTAGGGGAGTCGGGGGTGGGTGTGTTCGAGGAAGGGGCCGAGGCGGTTGGCGCGGGAGGAGTGACGTAGCTTTCGAAGGGCGCGTGCTTCGATCTGTCGGACACGTTCACGGCTTAGATTCAGTTGACGACCTACCTCCTCTAGAGAGTGCTCGGCCGCTTTTTCTCCGAGTCCAAAGCGCATTCGAAGTACGGTTTCTTCTCGGGTGTCGAGGGTGTCGAGGACTTCATTGAGTTGCTCCACCAAAGAGATCTGCAAGGCGACATCCAGAGGTGAGGCTGCGCTGGTGTCTTCGATTAAGTCGCCCAACTGTTGAGCGTCGGAGTCTCCCACAGGGGTCTCTAAGGAGACAGAACTTTTCACGGTTTGGAGAACTTGTTGGATCTTTTCCACAGGAACTTCAAGCGCGTGGGCCAATTCTTCTGGAGTGGGTTCGACCCCATTCTTTTGGATCCAGGTTTGCCGCTTGCGTTGGATCTTACGGCTTAACTCAAACATGTGGGTAGGTATTCGGATGGTATGTGTTTGGTCTGCGATGGTGCGGATAATGGCCTGTCGAATCCACCAAGCTGCATACGTTGAGAATTTAAACCCCAAGTGATGATCAAATCGGTCGACGGCTTTCATCAACCCGATGTTGCCCTCTTGGATGAGATCGAGCAACGAGACACTATAGCGGGCATACTTTTTGGCAAGAGAAACCACCAGACGAAGATTGGAGCGAACCATTTTGTCTTTGGCACGCTGGGTTAAGGTCAGTCCCTTTTTGAGCTTAATAAAGATCTCTTTTAATTCTTTGATGGATTGTTGGTTCTCTGTCTCAACCCGATGGAGATGGGTTATGGCTTTTGTGATACGTGGTTGTAGGGCACCCCACTGCTCTTGTGAAATACCCAACGATTGAGTAATAGACGGCTCTGTTGGTTGTGGGATACCCTCCGCCATGAGAACCTCAAGAGCCTCTCGATCCAGGTCCAACTCTTCCGCACAGAGGAGCAACTCCAACTCTTCTTCCAAGATATCTGCCATCTGCTCTTTGAGGTAGCGAACCAACTTCTCAAAGAGATCCTCATGCCAGCGCAAATCACAGACCTGCTTTCGGGCTTCCTGAAGTCTTTGTTCCAGCTCTGGGCTTGGGCCTTTTTGATACTTCTCTTCTTCCAAACGCTCCAACGTATTGACTGCCGTCAATATCTGGGTCGCCAACGGGGGCTTGTTGGATTCTTGCTCGTCATCAGGGTAACGTAGAAGCTTGCGAATCGAGAGTTCTCCTTGATGAAGCTGCTCTCCAAAGTGGGCTAGCATTTTTACAACACAGCGTGCTTGGATGAGGGCATCGAGGATTAACTGTTCTCCCTTTTCTATCTCCTCAGCAATCTCAACCTCTTGTTCACGACTGAGTAGAGGACTCTCTCCGATCTCACGCAGATAGCTTCGCAATTCATCAGGTGCACCTGTTTGTGTGGTACTCCTCCCACCTCTACCTGATTGAGAAGGTGGAGGTGGAGTGTAGGGGCTTGGAGATTTATCGGGTGGTAAATGCATTCGAATCCCTCATTAAACGCAGAACCCACGGGAACTTGTATCCCAGTTAAGATTTGTTTTCGAGGTATCATACATGGACCTTATAGAGTAAGCAACCCCAAACTCTTTTTGTCTTTTTGTTTCGCTTATCCCTTTTGCTTGTTTGCTCGCTTGAACTTGGAGGAGGGCCTTCTTGTCTGCTTTCTTGACAAAAAATCGAAGTAAGCCTACCTGACCTGTGCTCGGGAAGGAGCTTTGCGCGACTTATCGTCATTCAAACTACTTTACGCACTTGTTACTTTCGCACTTCTTTCCTCTACTGCAGTCTTTGTCCTCGTTACATCCAGGAATGCATTTTTCGTTATTGCAATACTTTCCTTTGCCACACGGCTTTTGCTCGCTGCATCCGGGAATACACCTCTCATTTTTACATATCTCTGAGTTGGAGGTGCAATCCTTATCCTCCCTACAACCAGGAACACATTTGTCATTCTTGCAAATATGTTGTGGCTCACAATTCTTATCCTCTCTACAACCGGGAACACACTGTTTGTTGTTGCAAATATAACCAGGAGAGCATTCTTTGTCTTTTTTGCATGGTCTTGCAGGAGGCTCACACGAGCCTTGTTGGCAAACCGTTTTCTCCTGACATTTCGAACAGTCCGTGTTGCTCTTACATGAGTTGGGACAGGTTGGTGGGAGAGAACACTTGCTTTGGATGCATTGGACTTGTTGACCGCATGAAGAACGCTGACAATCCGAGTTCGTCTGACAACTTGATGGGCAGGTCTGAGTTACTTCCGGCACCTCAGGAGAAGTCTCTTGTGTGCTCTCAGAGGAAGTCTCTTGTGTCGAGGCGTCTGAAGTTGATGAGTCATCTTTTGTCGTTTTTGTTTGGGAGGTTCCGCCGATACATACTTTGTTTACACATTGTTGCGTTGTAGAACAATCCTGGCTCGAATTGCATGTTGAGGGGACGGTGGGGACACTTTGTGAGCATGCGCCCCATAGTAATACCAGACTTCCAAAGAAAAAAAAGATACCTTTCTCGTGGGGAATTCTCATGCTTTTTTGTCTCCTGGGTTTTGAGTTTTGTCCATGCATGGATGAGTTCGGAGCTTGGCTTCGGAGCACTACGATTTTGACAACGAAGCAATGAACACTATGATGATGTTCGGCTTAAAAGACATTCTATTACAAAGTCGTTGTGTCATGCTCTTTCTTTCAAAGAAATCGATGCAGGGCTTGTTTGTTTTTGCGACCAAGGGCGGGAATCATCCGAGCTAAAACATGTGGTTGACCCAGAAGTAGAATCCGAAGTCTTTGTCGGTGGGGGAGTAGCCTACATCGACACGCAGGACAAAGGTTTCACCCCATTGGAGGCGTCCACCTCCGCCCAGGGCGAGTGTTATGCCATGTTCGTTGCCGTCGAAGGCTGTGCGTGTGGTGTCATTTGTGTAGTTGTAGTCAAGCCAAACACGGCCTGCGTCTGCGAAGAGTAGGAGGCCAAGGCGGATGTGTTGTCGCCAGAGGATAAAGTCGAAGAACACACTGCGTAGCTCGATGTTACCGATGAGTTTGATCTTTCCATAGTAGCGTTGCGCTTTGATTCCGCGCAAGGTGTCGAGTCCACCGGGGCCTTCGAGGTTGTCAATACCGCCCAAGGTATAGAGTTCGTACAAAGGGGGGTTGCCCCAGATGGCATCGGCCATGAAGCGAACGGCCAGCACCAGGTAGGACCTCCAAATCGGAACAAAGAAACGCAGATTGAGGTGTCCTGCCGCAAAGGTCATTCCGGGTGCAAGTCCTGGTAGTACCGCACGGACAGATAGCTCATGAAACATCCCCTGGCTCGGTGAAAACTCATGGTTTCGGCTGTCGTAAAGGAGCCCAAGCACCGCCTTGATCTGTGTGTGTGGTCGTAAACCACGCAGTATCTCTTGTAGTTTGAGGTCGGTGTCATTCGCCCCACGCCGGGAGCGTTTCAGGTCTTCTTTCAGCTTGCTGTTGGGGCCAATTGCGATGGTGTTGTACATGAAGCTGAGTGAACTGTAGAGTTCCAGTTTTCGATGACCTCTTCGCCAAAGCTCCAGAAACAAACCGGCGGATGCTGTGGGGTATGTTCGTTCGTACTGGTAGTATCTTCTGGGTCGTTTGGGATCTCGTATTGCTGCATTTCCCAGGCCAAAATAACCTGTGGTCGAAAATCGAAAGAAGCCCGCTCGCAGTAACAGGCGTGCTTTGTTGTGAGCCAGACCGCGAAGGTCAAAGACCAGGACATCTCGATGATACGGAAATTCGGCTACTCCGTCATCATCGAGTTTCACTGTGGCAAAGATTCGAAAAAACAACCGCCAGTGGTAGGGGGCAATGCCCTCTTGAAACTGGGCGATGCTACCCAGGATTCCAAACCCAAACCCTCGGTCTGTGCTGTAGTTGATGGAGGGAAGGATACTGTATTCGCGACGATTGGGATCATGCTTGTGAGATGGAGGTTGGGAAGAACCTCCCTTCTTTGCTCCGGCTTGAGGAGAGGAATCTTTTGAGGGTTGCTTTGACGCCTTTGTCTTCCTGGAAGAGGCTCTTTTCTTTGCCCCGGCTTGAGGAGAGGGATCTTTTGAGGGTTGCTTTGACGCCTTTGTCTTCCTGGAAAGCACCTTCTTTTTTGTTTTGGTTTGATGGGTTGCAGGGGGGCTTCGTCGGTTGGTTTCTTTTTTGGCCGCAGGTGTTGCATTTGCCTTTATCGGGATACAAAAACAAACCAACAATAACAATCGCAACATTCAGGCGTTCCATCCATAGACAAATGGAGAAGGACAAAGAGAGAGCGGGGATATTCTGAAGAATACCCAGTGCGACTTTCTATTTGGGTGAGCAGGCTTTACCACCCGTGATTGTAACACAGTCCATATTGTTGGGGCAGTTGGAGCTATCTGTGCATCGCCAACCGCAGAAGTTACCGTTGGCGGATGCCAGGATGCATGTCCCACCAGGGGGGCTGCTTGGGCAGGGGACGCCTTGGGTGCAGGGGGCAGAGCAGAAGCCGTTGGTGGCTGTTGGAGAGATCTTGATACAGTTGAGTCCTGCCTCACAGTTGGCAGCAACAAGGCAGGGGGCACCGTATTTCTTTTTGGCTCCACCTGTGCAGAGGCTGAAGTCGTTGGTGCAGTTGTTCTTACAGCCCAGAGTGCCCCCGCTGTATCCGTAGGATTGGCATGTTTTGTTGTTGAGGTCTGGACCATCACAGGCTTCTCCGGATTCGACTTTCTTGTTGCCACATTTCCCGCCTGTGCTACCTGAGCCGACACCACAGTAGTTTTTGCTAGAGAAAGGCAGGCAAGACAGTCCTGAAGGACAGGCTCCACCCGGTGCGCAGGCCCAGCCACAGAGTTGCTTGCTGCCTACCTGGAAGACGCATTGAGCATCACTGGGGCACTTCTGTCCTGCGCTACATACCGCGTTACAGTATCCTTTGGGATGGATTGGATTAAACTTCGTGCAGATGCCACTTTTGCAGTCATCATCTTTGTTGCACAGTTGACCAAATGTCTTGGTTCCTGCTGTGCCACCGGTGCATGCAGAGGTATCAAACTTACATTGGGTACACTTCAGCTTGCCTCCTGTAAATCCTTTGGTAAAGCATTCCTGTCCTTTTAATTTGCCGACTTCACAATCCTCTCCTGGCTCGATAAAACCATTGCCACATTTGGATGTTTTTTCGGAACAGCCGGTGGAATCGATCTGGCAACTCTTGCAGGAGAGCGAGCCCTTTGCAAAGCCAAAGTCGGCACAGGTTTTTTTCCCAAAATCGGTTTTGTCGCAGGTTTCTCCCGTGTCCAGCTTGCCGTTACCACAAGTTTGGGGCGGTGTCTCTACCACCGTTTCGGGGTTGGTTCCTCCGTCGGTTTTCCCGCCTGTTTCGGAGTTCTCTTCAGCGACTGCGACACAGTTGCCTGTAGAGAGCTGACAGGTTTGTCCGTTGAGGCACTCTTTGTCCGAAGAGCAGGCTTTGTAACAGTTGCCTGTGGAGAGATGACACTTCTCTCCGTTGAGGCACTCTTTGTCAGAGGTACAGTTTTGCTCACATTTGCCTTTGACACACTTTCGACTGCGGGTACAGTCACTTTTTTTACTGCATTCACTGGAGGAACAACTTGCCTGTACCCAAAGAAGTGAAGTCATTACTACAACACATAGAAACAAACGCATGATCTGACTCTCTGATTAAAGCAATACATGTATCTTGGTGGTTGATCTCATCAGAAAAAAACCTCTTATGTTGTGGGTGTGGAAACCCCCTCCAGAATCTACAGGACGAAGTCCGGATAGGGTGGGGGTCGTTGACCCAACGTTTGGTCTTTTTTACCAACGATTCAACCATTGCAACTAATATTTACTGATGGTGGGAGTTGGTTTGACGCGGGTTGAGGGGAAGGTGACTTTGCCATCACCGTCTTGGAGTCGGATGCAGCCTTTTGAACCATCACCTCCTTTGGAGGGGGATGTTGCTGCGCCACCGCCAGTACCACCTGTGGCACTGAGGAATGCAGCTGCCGAGATGGTTATTTTTCCTTTGGCTCGGATCCAGATGCATCCACCTGCACCGCCACCACCGCTACCTCCTGTGGCTGTTCCTGGGCTGATAATCCCACCTTTGCAGGACGGGGCAGAACCACCGGCTCCTCCTGTGGCGAGGATATTTCCAGAGATAAGAATGTCACCAT
>JALTMC010000906.1 GCA_027005175.1 Myxococcales bacterium | reverse complement strand
GAAAGTTTGCGGCGTTGATCACCATAAGGGGGGCATCGCGACGGGGGCTGGCTTGGTGGACAGCCCGTGCGATACGACTCTTGCCAACGCCACCTTCTCCGCAAACAAAGACAGGCGTATGACTCGGGGCTGCACGAAGCAGGTCGAGTTTGAGACGTTGCATAGCAGGTGCCACACCGACGAGGTTGAGGTTCAACATCTCACGGTCTTCTTGGGCGCGTTTTAGGTTGCGTTGCGTTGAGATACGTTGGCTGAGAAACTCTCCAAAACTCGCGAAGACAGCGAACTCTTGAGAGGACCAAGTCTTTTCGTTGGGAGCCCAAATATAGAAATAGCCCTGAACCAAGTCTTCAAACAGAATGGGGGCATACATGGCGCGGAGCTGGTTGGATTCGGGAGTGAGGGCAGAGCGAAAGGCGATAGGTTGCGTTTGAAATCGAACGAATTGCAAGACCCACTCGCCATGAGGATCTTGTTTGTCCATACCTTGCAGGTAGAGCTGATCTTCCAGGGATAGCACTACGACCTCGGCAGCAAACAGATCTTGGAGCATGGTCAGGAAATATTCGATAATCTCTTGGACTTCTTGTTGCTCTTGGACCAGCTTATTGATGTGTCGCATGGTGCTTTGGAGCAAATCCAGGGGATTGGTTTTGTCGTTAGGGGATGGTAATTCCAGCAACTGTTGGCTGGCTTCGATGGCAAGAGGGGCGATGGGCTCTCTCTCTGTAAACAGCCACTCTCCTAACCCCAAACCAATGCGATCCCCAGCGCGAATCGCTTTGGGGTGCCCTGGTTCGAGTTCCTCACCATTCAGGTATGTTCCATCTTCACTGTGAAGATCTTCCAGCCACCACTGCGCTTCTTTGTAGGTCAACTGGGCGTGAAGAGGGGCGACGGAGTCGTCTTCAATCACCCCATCGACTTGAGAGGCATCACGACCCAGTGTTGTGCTTTGATTGTCAGGGCTCAAAGAGAACCACTGACTCCCTTGTAAATCCACAAGAAAGATAGTCATCAATAACCTTATTTTTGAGAGGTTATGGCAGGCTGGAGGCAAAACCCAATCGGTGTCTTTGGGCTCGAACTACGACGGGGAGCTTGCCTCATTAAACACCTGGGAGCAGACCTTTTTGGGCCTGTTTGAGCAGGCTATCCAGGCTGGATTCTTTGCTGTCGAAGGATGAGACTCCGATGGAAAAACTTGGAGTTTCTGGTAGCTCTTGCTCAAATTTGAAGTTGTCGAGATAGTCTCGAATACGGTCTTCCACAGGCTGGGTATTGGCTTTGTCTGTTTCTGGCAAGACCATCGCAAATGTGTTGTCCTCAATGCGAGCGAGCATATCAGCGTCGCGGATACACATCTCCAGAAGACCAGCCACATCACTCAACAGTTTCTCCATGACTTCATCTTGGAGTTTGCTGTTCAGGTTTTTGAAGTTGTTGAACTGCACAAGAACACAACTAAAGGGGCGCTTGTAACGTTTGGAGCGGGAGATCTGCTTGCGCACTTCCTGAACAAAGCTGGTGCGGTTGGCTACACCTGTGACCCAGTCTGTGCCAGGCATCATATCCCAGAGAGCTTCCCCTGTGGTGCTTGTTGAGAGTCCTATTTTGGCCATCAACTCCTTGTTGAGTCGCTTGATGGTTTGAACCATATGGTAGCGAATCTCTTCTGCTGATGCATTCTTACTGATGGCATAGGTCAATTCTGTGTCTTGGAGTTGCTCCCAGGCGTCCTGAGGGGTCATCCAAATGACACGGTTTCCAAAGACATGTTTCTGCTCTGCATTCATTGTCAGCCAGGGAATGTCTGATGTTAAAACCACGACTTCAGGGTCGATATGCTCCCGAGGGGGCACATCCTCTAATGTCTTGATCTGTTGAGCACTCCAGCCTTGCATCTCTGCTGCTTTCAGCACATGAGATGCTTCGTTTCCCTGGCCTACGATGAGTACGACATTGGTTTCTGTGGCCACCATTACCTCCGCAATGTATTCAACCGGATGGTCTCAGATAGATCGATCATGATGCTTGAACCAGTGACGTTGCAATCTCTTGCAACTCTGGAGAAAGAGGACGACAGCTCTTACATGAACCACATGCTCGAATTTCCTCACTGATCATATTAACGGCGATCTCGCCTTTGATTTGAGTTTTATCATTATCCATTGCCAACTCTTCCATCACAAAAGGCTGCTCTGCTTGCCCCGAGGACCGACCTACCAAGACAAGTAACGCTGCACGTATCGAGAAAAATTGCTTAAACAGCAAAAACTCTTCAGCGCGACGATAGCTCTGTAAGTCGGGAACCATCTCTGGAACGGTTCCGGCAATGATGTCGTCAATGGATTTCCCTTGGATATAGGGGAGCAATGTTTCCTCTCCCACGGTGCGGCCACATGAAATCTTGCGCAACTGAAACAGCTCAATGCGATCTTGATCGTCCAAAATAAGATGCAAACTTTCTGTTTGATCGGTGCAGGGCATGCTTTTCCGCTTTTTGTAGAAAGAGAGGCATCAGACCTCCTGACTCCATTCAACTCACAAAAAAGTTATACTCCTTTTCTATGAGTTGTGCAATTCATCATCAAATTCCTTTGGGTTCTGTGGTACAGATAGATCGGGAGGTATCTTTTGTGAGAGGCGCATTGTTTACGATTTCCAGACTTTGGCTGTGAGTTGAGGTTTTTTGTTTGAGAAGCTGTATCGTATTTTTGACAGCGATTCTTTGGATGGGGTTTTCGGGTTGGTATGTTCTGGCAGAATCTCGATCAACATCGGCCAACGTTCCTGCGAAGAAGAAGGCATCCAAAAGAGTATCGACGAAAAAAAGCAGTTATGAAGAGCGACTGATTCACGCAGCACTCAAAGTTACGGGCCTGGTGATAGAGCCCGAGCCGGAAGGCAAGATCATTGAGCGTGTTGTGATTGTTCGTGAGAATATGATCGCCTCCATCGATCCCTGGCCACGCTGGCTTAATTTTATCCACACCAAGACTCGTGACTTTGTGATCCGACAGGAGCTTTTGCTCAAGCCCGGTGACGTCTGGAATCAAAAAAAAGTCGATGAAAGTTCACGTAATCTTCGAGGTATAAGTATTCTCGCCACCGTTCGTACTGTGGCTTGTCAATCAAAAAAAACCGATCATGTGATCTGGCTCGTTGTGACCAAGGATGTTTGGAGTCTCAAGATCAGCATGAACTTTCAGTTGGTTGGGACTGTCCTTCGCACACTGGGCTTCTTTCCTTTGGAGGACAACTTTCTCGGTCGGCGAAAACAATTGGGGCTGGAATTCAGTATCTCCCAGCTTGATTTGTCCAACTTTTCTGTGAACAACCAGTGGACTTTGGGGCAATTTTATTATGATCCCCGTCTCGGTGGCTCTCGGTTTCGATTGCTAGAGTGGGTGCGATTGTTTCTCGATGGTGCCAACCTATGTGGGGGGGCGGTGGGGCGCCGAACCGATGTTTGGTGTCCTGTGACAAAGCCTGGAAGTGTGCGAGGGTTTTACGCTCAGCTCAGCATAGATCGACCCTTATTTAGTCTGTCATCTTCGTGGGCATTTGCTCTCAGCGCAGAGGTTTATTACAACCAGAGTCGCTCCTTTCGTCAAAACTCGGTAGATCGTGAACCGCCTCCCGGTGAACGCAAGGGGGTGAGCCTCTCAACGGCACAATTGTTCCACCCCGACGGTCTACTCCGATCCGTCCCACGTGTTTATGATACGCTTCAGCTCTCTCTCGGAGCCAGTTACACACGATCGTATGGATACCGAACCAAACACGATTTCACTGTGGGTACGGGGGTCTATCGGTTTCAGTACGACCCTCCTGCCAACTTTCCTTTTGATAACTGGATCAAGCGTCTTTTTCTCAAACAGGTGCTCCCGCGTAGTGAGAGCGCCGTTTATGTCTCTTTGACTTATCGCTTGCGGCCCACCAAGTTTCGCAAACTACGCAATGTCTCTCGCTATGGCTTAACAGAGGATTTCTCGATGGGCACCTCATTCTCTGCCAGAGTGAGTGGTGCCGTGGATCTCAACACACCATCCCAACAGTTTATGACTTTCAGTGCTAGCTTTTCACAACGTTTCATCTTCTCTGAGAATATTCTCACCTTTGCAACCAATGGCTCTGCTCGTTGGCAGCCTCGCAGCAATGAGGTCGGATTAACAGGTCCTTGGTCGAATCTTCAATGGACGGCGAGCCTGCGTTATACCTCTCCCGTGCTGCTGTTTGGCCGATTTCATGCTCAGACTCTCATGCTCCTGAGGGTTCGAAACATTGATCGTTCTTTATCTTCGCTCGGTAGCGCACAAGGACTGCGGGGTTATCTCAGTGGGCAGTTTGTGGGGGAGAATCTCTTTCGTGTTAATGCCGAGTTTCGAACGTTGCCTCTCGTGTTGTGGACCCTTCATCTCGGGATGGTCGCTTTCTATGACGGTGGAGCTGTATGGGGTGGCAGCGATCCCAACCGACCGGGGCAAGCTCTCCCCTTTCTTTACCGTCAAAGCATGGGAATCGGTATTCGCATCCTGTTTCCACAGTTCACCAAAAGTATGCTGCGCTTTGATGTGGGTTTTCCGTTTACAGACAATCCCGGCCCTTTCTTTAATTGGATCTCCTTCTCGTTTGGACAGGCTTTTTAAGCCAGAGCATTCAGGAATCATTCAGATTTGTCTGAAGGCCGTTGATTTGTCTGAAGGACGTTGATGACAGAACCAGAGCCATTCAGGAATTATCCGGTTCCGCTCGAAGCGTTCGTGTTTTTGAGTACCTCGACCGATTCTTTGGAGGTGATGGGATACTTGCGGAAGATCAGCTCCATAAGCGCGGGAAGCAGCACATAGGTGCTGAACAGGCAGGTGGCGAGACCAGCGACTGCGAGAATACCAACACTTTGCATACCCATGTGTTGTGCGGTGATCATTGTGGCAAAACTGATCACGGTTGTGGCGGAGGCGACTGCGATAGGCCCCATTAAATCGACTTGAACACCAAGTGTTCCGAGAGAGGGTCTTTCTCGATAGCGATGAAGCATGTGTACACCTGCATCAACGCCAATCCCAAGCAGAGCGGGGAATACCACCATATTGAACATATTGACTCGAATGTCGAAGAAGTACAGGATGATGCTGAGTCCGAGCAATCCGGTGAGTAGGGGCCACAAGGCGAGTAAGGTTAATCGGAAGTTGCGCAGATCGAGCAAGACTAGAAGTGCAATGGCCAAAAGACTTGCGGCGACAGCGACAAAGCTGTCTTGCTCGATCACTCGGGTGACCTCTGCAAAGATAATCGGTTCTCCAGACGGATCATACCGACGCCCTTTGTAGGCGGTGTTGCGCAGTACATTGTTGAGCTTTTGCACAGCATTGCCATTGGATAGGTTCATGTCGCTGACAATGGCGATGATATAGCCTTTGACTTTGGTAAAGTCATCCCGATTGTGTAGCACAAGATCTCGTTGGAGGTGAGAGGGCAGATCATCGACAGTGAAGGATTCTACCTGAAAGAGAGGTTTGTATTTTTTGTAGACACGACGGGCCTCTTTGTTGTCGAGAATCTCGTCTTCATTTCTTTGCAAGTACCTCTGTATCTTGCGAATGATTCGAAGCTTTCGCTCTTGCTCTTGTGGGATAAAATCGAAGGCACTGATGGATTGAATGACCACCTTTTTCTTCCACTCCGGGTGCTTCCTCCTCGCTTCTTTGCCACGTCGAGCTGCTTCTTTGGTGAGATAGCGTGCTGAGTCCTCTTGATGAGCCAAGAAGATGATGGGGACCATGCCATTTCTGTGAAAGAGCTTTTCAAAACGTCGCCAGCGTCGGCTGTCTTCTTCGATTTTTGCGTTTCGAAGTCCAAGGCGTCTCATATCCACCTCCGAAGGGACCCGAGGCAGTGTGTAAAAGGACAGAGCAACCGTAGCAACGCCGATGATGGTAAAGGCCAAGGCTCCAGGATAAGCTCGGCCGAGGAGTTTGCTCGATTTGAGTCGGGCGCTGGGGGGAGTCATGGGGCGCCATCGATCCGTAAGTGCGATGAGAGCCGGAAGGACTGTCATCATACTGACCAAGCAGAATATGATACCTGTCCCACCGATGAAGCCGAACTGTGTAAATCCGCGAAACCGACATACGCCAAGAGCGAAAAAACCTGCGGCTGTTGTGAGTCCAGCGGTTGCAATGGCTGTACCTGCCCACGAGTAGCAGATCTCGAGGGCTTGCTCTATGGACTCTCCGTTGCGGCGTTCCTGGAAGTATCGATCCATAAAGAAGACACCGTAGTCGATCCCAAGTCCGAAGAGCAGGGCACCTATAAATCCTGTGACTGTTGTGAGGTAGCCGATGGTGAGGTATGTGATTCCAAAGGTACAGATTGTTCCCATCACAAGGGGGAGAGGTACCAACCACAGCACACGGAGGCGACGAAAAAAGACAAGGAGCAGCAGAACGAGTAAAACAAATGTGATCGCGATGGAGTTGCGAACATCCCGATTGATTCCCGCAAACTCTCTCAAGTTATTGCGATAGGCCCCTTGGAGCCAGACCTTCATCTGTGCGTTGTACTGCTTGGGCTTGAGATCCTTGACGGTCTTTCTCAGGAGAGCAACAAAATGTTGGGTGAAAATCAGGTCTGTCGAAGCCCCACGAGGGCGAATCATCAACGCATTGGAGTAGATATTTCCTTGCTTCACTTCGATGCGGCTCGGTGAGTCCTGTAGTTGTTTCTTGTACTTCTCCTGAATATCAGAGAAATCCAGCTTGATCTTTTTTTTGGTCTTTTTTTTTTTTTTATCATCGTGATCTAGATCAAGGCCCATCTCAGAGTGGGTTGCTTGACCAATCTGGGACTTCAAACGTTTGTAAATCTTCTTCAACTCTTGGGGAGTCAGGAATAGCAGTTGGCGATCTTCAAAGAATTTTCTGTCGTATCGATCCAGAGCATAGTCAACCATCGGCACCTTCGCGAGGTGCTTTATTCGCATACGGAGATGATCTTCTTCGTGAGGATCTGGATACTTGCTATAGCGTAAAATTCCCCGTAGCAACTGGCCCACACGTTCATACTCCTCCTGGATACGATGGGCAGAGGACCACTCCGGTTCCCAAAAAAAACGATTCAACTTTTTGCGGATGTCACGTAGAAATTTCCGATTTTGTTCTCGATTGGGAGAGACAGTTGTCACAGCTTGGTAGCTCACCCCTCCTGTTTCCGAGAGCACATATCTGATCGTTTTTACTTGACTTAGATTGGGTGGAAGGAGTTCTACAAAGTCATTGTGAAGCTCCAGACGTGACGCAAAGGTGCCCATCAGAATGGATAGGGCGATCCCAAATGCAATAACTATTTTTGGATTACGATAGCTCCAGCGTGCCAGAACTAACGGTATCTTACCTATCAAAGCTCAGTTCTCCCAACACAGAATTCTAGAACAGGGGCTGTTCCAGTTTGGGTGTCATTAAAAGTCGAAGGGGGTTTTCCTCGCAGGTGCTTGGCTCGTTCTCGGAAGCCAACCCAACTCACTGCCCCAGGTTGTATCAATCTTGCAACAATGTATTCAGAAACATCGCTCCTCAGATGTTACTTTGACTTGATCTTGCTGGAATTGACGCAATACACAAGTTTCTTACACAAGTTCTTATTCATGCAATACACATTAGTAGAGGAGAGCGGGTATTGTAGAGACCTTCCCGCCGAGAGAGTGAAACATGTTTCCGTTCCTGCAATGAATATGCCCAGTCCCATCAAAAACAGAGATTCCAAAAAACTTCCCTTCCCCGGTGGAATCTTGTATATAGGGGTAGCGACTCACCATGGCATAGTTTGTGCTTGACAGGCGTTGTTTTTGTTTGGTGGTTTTGTGGATGAATACCATTTGCTTCAGCATGAACGGAATATGTTCTTTGTAGCACAAGAGATTACAGACATGTTGGATAGAAGGGACTCACGTCCTGCCTGTTGTACCAATCGGACATTGACCCCATTTGACCCTGCTCCAGCTCTGACGTTTTATCGATGGTATTCTGTCATTAGGAAGATTCTGCAATGATTGTTCTTGCTTCAGTGATAAGCTTCCTCTTTGTCTTGGGATTTATTTTTACGGCTGTTTATGGTCTACACCACGGACTTTTTACGCTTTTTGCTTTGCGGCGCAAAGAGTGCCCAATGTTACCTGCTTTAGAAGGCTTTCCTCCCGTGACCGTACAGATCACCATCTACAACGAAGGTGAACTCATTGAGCCAACAATCCAGGCTGTGTCTTTGATGGACTATCCCAAAGATAGGCTTCAAATTCAACTTTGTGATGACTCCACTGACGAAACAACCAGTGATATTTGTCGTCGTTGGCAAGGTAAATTGAGTGCACAAGGATTTCAGATCCAACATCTCCAACGGGGTGGGCGCAAACATCATAAAACAGGCAACCTCAACAATGCTTTGAAGCATGCAACGGGCGACTTTATCGCATTGGTTGATGCCGACTTTATCCTCCCTGTGGATTTTTTGATCAAGAATCTTCCTTTCTTCCAAGAGGATGAGAAGGTTGCGGCAGTTCAGTCCTACTGGACTCACTCTAACAAGACGGAACACTGGCTGGCCCGGGTCATGGAAGCGACATATGACTTGCATCTTCAGGTCGAACAGACCACACGTAGTCACTTTGATTTTTGGAATGAGTTTAATGGTTCAGGAGGTATTTGGCGACGTCAAGTCATTGACGACGTGGGGGGGTGGCCTGTGGCTGCCGTCGAGGATGTGATGCTGAGCGTGCTGGCTCAAGAACGCGGTTGGAAAATCAAATTCTCGATGGAGACGACCTGTATCGGTATGCTGCCCGACTCGATGGATGGTTATCGCTCCCAACAAAGTCGCTGGGCAATTGGCTGTGGTGAGGTCTTGCATCAGAAATTCTGGGATCTCATGCGAATGCCTCGAAGTCTGATGTTTAAAGTCGAAACGATGTTTCATATCGGCGGCTATTTCCCATATGTTGCGATGACTTTGGTGATGCTTTTCACTCTACCCGTGCTATGGGTGATTGAAATGTACCC
>JALTMC010000905.1 GCA_027005175.1 Myxococcales bacterium | reverse complement strand
TTGAGTGTGACGTGTTCGTAGAGGTTTCGCTTTCTTATGACCAACATTCCAACGTTTTGCTTTACTTCCTTGCTCCATCCCACTACAAATCAAGTCTGAGGGGCTATACATGTCTCAATGCTTCAACAGGCTTTTTCTTGGTTGCTCGATAGGCCGGGTACAAGGACACGATGAGAGTTGTTGCGAATACCACAGCGGGAGCGAACAGGAGTCCTTGCATGGTGATCTGTGCTTCTAGTTTGAGGTCGAGCAAGATGCCACCCATGCGCAGAGGCTCTGCGAGTGGGACTCCTGTGTTTTGAAGGTAAGCCATTACTGGAACTCCCAGAGCGTATCCCAGTCCAGTCGCGACAAGTGCAAGGAAGAACCCCTCCCGAAGGATCAGCTTGATAAGCTGTCGTCCTTTCATCCCCATGCTGAGTAGCATATCGAACTCACGGGTGCGCTCAAGCAATGACATCTGTAATGTATTGAGAATGATAAATGCGACCAAAAAGAACACAATGAGTGTCATCACAAACGGACCTGATTCATCAGCGTTGATAAATTCGAATAATTCAGGTGAGATCTTTTGCCAGGGCAAGACTTCCCATCGTGTTTTTGTATGAATCTTTCCATGTGCGTGGGCGTTGCGACCCAAAAGAGAAGATCAGAGATACAACCACTCCGTTCGTGACCCTCTACTCCGAGAACATATCATACCTGTGACGCAAAAGAATGGTCACAATTCGAATTTCTTTTCCCATGCTTGTATTTCTGAAAAAAAAGTAACACAGAATAAAGATGGAATACATCGAACCGTAAAACTGTACTGAATTGAACTTTGTGGTTGGAGCTTTCGTAGGGGGGGAAGCCCCTATGATCGTTGGAAAGGAAAAGAGTCATGGCAAGATAATGTCGTGCTTCATTGGTACTATAAAAAGAATGACCTATGATCGTTGGAAAGGAAAAGAGTCATGGCAAGGAAACTGGATCGGATCTTGGTGGTTGATGTGGAGTCTACGTGTTGGGAGAAGAAGCCTCCTGCGGGTGAGGAAAGCGAGATCATTGAGGTGGGTATTTGTGTGTTGGATGTAAAGACAGGAGAGCGGCTGAGTAAGGAGAGTATTCTGGTGAAGCCGGAGTGTTCTCAAGTCAGTTTGTTTTGCACAGAGTTGACTACATTGACCCAAGAGCAGGTTGACACAGGTATATCATTTCGAGAAGCCTGTCAGAGGCTGCGTAAAGACTATCTGTCTCGGCAGCGGACTTGGGCAAGTTTTGGTGATTATGACCGGCGTCAATTTGAGCGTCAGTGTCGATCACGTGAGATAGGATTTCCTTTTGGACCGACGCATCTCAACGTTAAAAACCTGTTTGCCCTACAGAACCGGTTGGGCCATGAGATCGGTATGAGTCAGGCTTTGGAGAAGCTTGCGTTGCCTTTGGAAGGAACTCATCACCGTGGTGATGATGATGCTTGGAACATCGCTCTTATTCTTTCTCATCTGCTTTCAGTAGGGAGTTGATGCTGTCCTCTCTGCTTTTTGTAGGGAGTTGATGCTGTCCTCTCTGCTTTTTGTAGGGAGTTGATGCTGAGCAAAATATTCCGTGTGTAGGGATTGTTGGTGCGATTTGCATGGTGTCTGACTTGAAGTGGATTGACACTGATCAAAAAACAAAATGACTTGAGGCAATAATTATCGATATTTTGTGGTTAGAGTAGTGGTATGTGGTGCTACATGATGCTTTTGACGCAATGGAGCGACAAGTTCGGGAATTGGTGCAGCGTCGTCATCCCAGGGCCAAGGCCCATGAAGCCAAGGCCCATGAAGCCAAGGCCCATGAAGAAAAAGTTAACGAAGAGTTTGGAGAAGTTTAAATGTCACAGATTATTGTTGTTGCAGATGCTGGACGTGCTCGTATCCTTCGACTTCAAGTTGGAGAGAGTTCTGAACATGGGGAGATCTTTCAGGTGGTAGAAGTGGAAGATCTGCTCAACCCCGATCAGCGAGTACGTGACAGTGAACTGTTTACAGAGTCGCGACCGGGAACTCGACAAGCGGGAGGTGGAGGTGGAGCGCATGGTGTTGATGACCATAGTGAACGGCATCGTCGGGAGCTTAATCGCGAGTTTGGTTCAGAGATTGTTCAAGCGGAGGTTCGGGCGGCGGAGGGGAATCGTCCCCTTCGGGTTCTTTTTGCTCGGGCATCTGGGCTCGCACCCACTTCAATTCGGGAAGTTCCCGAATCTGGGCCACGATGGCCTGGATGTCTTCGTCG
>JALTMC010000904.1 GCA_027005175.1 Myxococcales bacterium | reverse complement strand
ATGGCTCTCGATCTGTTGAATCCTGGCCGAACTCATCACCTCTCGGGCCAGCCGAGTTTTACCGATGCCACTGCTCCCACTGAGCAGCAAGAATCCTCCTTGGTTCTGGTTGCGAAGCAAGCTCAAGCTGTCAAGTAGTGCTTCGCGTTCTTCCAGCCTACCTACAAAGGCTGAATCGGATACGCGCAGTGGAGGGACTGTCCAACTCTCGTTGAGGGGAGCTTGTGTCACTCCAGACGATGTGAGTACTTCTTCCAGTGCTTCTCGAAGGTCTTCCGCTCTTTGGAACCGCTTTATCGGCTCTTTCTCAAGCAGTTTCAGGACAATCTTTTCCAGAGCGGGAACAACACGTGGATTCCAGTCTCTGAGTGGAGCAGGGAGGAGGTTGAGGTGCATGTAGATGCGACCAATGGGCTCCGGAGAGAAAAAAGGAGGCCGACCTGTGAGCAGTTCATACAGGATGACTCCCAAAGAGTACAAGTCTGAACGTCCGTCCACATCAACACATTGAGCTTGCTCGGGGCTAATATAAGTGAGTGTTCCCATAATCGATTTGGCTTGGGATGTCTCTTCTTCTTTGCCGTATCGTTTGGCGATACCAAAGTCGAGCAATTTGATCTGCCGCTCACTCTTTAGCATCATATTCTCAGGTTTTAAGTCTCTGTGTATGATGCCGTAGCTGTGAGTCCATGAGAGCGCATCACAGATCTGCATCGCGATGTGGAGTATCTCGATGATGCGTTGGTCTGTGTCGAAGGTTTCAAGCCATGCAGTGTGCTTTGACTCATCGTCCGGTGGAAATCCAGGCAAGAAATGTTGTCGTAGAGTGGGGCCCTCTACAAATTCCATCACAAAATAGAGAGAGTTTTGATAGAGTCCCGATTCATATACCTCTACAATGTGAGGGTGACGCAGCCTGCTCAGGGTCATGAATTCACGTCGAAAACGGCGCACCTCTCGCTCTGATGGCGATAGCGAGGCAGGCATCAGCTTGAGCGCATACTCACCACCTCCTTCGATATCTTCCACAAGATAGACAACTCCCATACTGCCACCACCCAGTGGCTTTATGGTACGGTACACGCCTATTTGTTTGTCTGAACTCATCAGAAAAAAAACTCTTATGTTGTGGGTGTGGAAACCCCTTCCGAACGCGGGGCCGACAGAATCGACAAGACGAAGTCCGGATGGGGTGGGGGCAGCTAACCTATCCTGTATCCATCCTCGATACGCCTTAAGAAACACCACTATCCAGGATACTCTTATATACGATCCTCGTTGTGAGTCAACGCTTTCCTTATCACGGATTGCTCGACGCGGAGAATATACGATGTGATGAGTTGAACTCTGGGTCATAACCTCAAAGTCACAGTGTGGGGCTTGTGGTCTATCCTGCCTTCAGATACAACATAAAACAAACGTCTTTGTTTCAGCTTGTAGCGAAATTAAAGGGATGAATGCTAATGTTTGGATTTAAAATGAGCTGGTTTCAAAAGCTTGTCGTAGTTGGCATGTTGCCTCTCTTTTTCGTTGGTTGCCTGGGAATACAACCTCAGATTCGACTGCCGTCCCGGAATGCTTCCAGGCAAGATCGTATTCAAGCCTATGATGAATACCGAGCTGTTGTGATTCGACGGACGATTTCTTATTCTCGCTATGGACGGCACGAACACAATCGACTCCAACTCAATAATGGTATTGTTATCTACAATCCTTGGTCTCTTGTCGACATCGTAGGTGATAACACTCGAACTGCAAAATTTGCTCAACGCTACTCCACTTACAAACGCAACCAGCGGATTATGTTTTGGTCCAGCTTTGCTGTTGGTATAGCTGGGACAGGACTTGTTCTGGCAAGTAGCGTCTTTGTTCGCTCTTCCGCTGTTGAGGAATTTGCTTTTATTCGAAGCCCTGTCTTTTGGTCGGGAATTGTTGTGACTTCTCTGGCTTCCGTTTCTATGGTATTGGCCAATCCAATCTTTGGTACCGTTGCAGCACGTTATCAACGAAGATCCTATCGTAGCTATAACAGGGATCTTAGAGCGCGTTTGGGGATTTCACGCCACGATCTGTACCAAGGTCAAGAACCAACCCCTCCTCCAAGACAAGGTAATCCTTCTCACAGTCGTCCATCACCACAAGACCATTTTGAGGACACAAATCCCAATCAGACGAATATCCAAAAATAATTGCATAGGGTGGAGTTATGAAGTTATCGCGTCCTTTTTTGAGCAACAGGAGTTTTTTGACTGCTGTTGTTGCTCTGTTGCAGATTTTTGGGGTGGGCTGCTCCCCCATGTTGGGGGTTAAGCTTGATGTTCCATCAAGCAAAGCATCTTTTCGTGATCGAGTGAAAGCTTATCAGAAACTTCGTGTACGCAAGGTTCGGTATCATCCTATTCTCTCTGGTGCTCATCACTTTCGGAGCCGCAGTGGATATTGGCATGTACTCGTTCTTGGCAATGGTGAGGAGATCTATCAGCCTAAAAGTCTGCTTTCGGCAGTGTCTCCCGACTCTGAAACTGCAAAGGCTATTCGTGCTTTTCACCGTGCCTCACGAAATCGTAACTTTGCTCTTGGTCTAGGTATACCTCTTTCTATTCTTGTACCATTAGGCATGGTCACAGGTGGACTGATTGCTTCTGAGCCTGGAAATCGATCTGGTTTTGTGACCTTAGTTGCTGTTTCTGGAGCAGTGTTTGTTGTAGGTCTGATTGCCTCAGCGACGGTAGGGTTTGTTGCAAGCAGTAGAGTTGCTCTTTATCGTCGCAGTATTCTCACTACCTACGATAAAGATCTCCAAAAACGACTTCATATCCAACGTCCGAGGCGAGGGCCTCGTGCCCCGCTTCGTCTTGAGGTCACTCCCATAGAGTAATTAATGTTTTTATAGATCTTTTCAGATGATCTTGCACAAACGTTGAGTGCTCGCTCGCGTGATTCACGTT
Source organism: Myxococcales bacterium (assembly GCA_027005175.1). Lineage (GTDB taxonomy): Bacteria > Myxococcota_C > UBA6777 > UBA6777 > UBA6777 > M3003. The sequence continues at coordinate 6,151 of JALTMC010000904.1, read as the reverse complement.
GTTTGTTGGGAGGTGAGGGAAAGCCCGAGCAGTGGCAAGGAAGGCATAGGTTTGCTCTCGCAGGCGGCACACCGTACCGTCGAGACGGTGAAACAAGCCTGACGAACCACTAGGCTGGCGCATCACCGGGCTGGCGAACCAGATACTGAGGGTTGCAAGCCGTAGCAGAATATACATGAATCATCTGGGGGCTAGTTTTTTCTTAAGGAGAGTCGAATGGCTCTCTCGATGGGACGCATCCTTTGAAAACCTTTGCGAATGGTTTCTATCTTGCCATTTCTTATGACGACAAACGTAGGTGTTGCAGTAATCCGCATCTGGATGGAGAAGCTACCCTGTGCGTCTTGTGTGTTGGTAAAAGGCATCTTGTGTGGGTTGTTTTGGAGCCAGTTTAAGATGACCCTGGGTTTCTCCTGACTCACTGTAACGATGCGTAGGCCTTGATGGCTGTATTTCTTTTTGATTCGTCGTAACCACGGAAGTGCGGCTTTGCATGGGCCACACCAAGTGGCCCAGAAAAGGACCAGTGTTGTTGAGCGATTAAGTTGAGGCAGTGAGTCCTGCCGAGACAATGTTTTCAAGGGTCTCCATGTGGATATCGTTTTGCCGATGATCGGCTGCAGCTTCATGGATGGATTGCCATAGGTGCGTTGTAGTTTGACGGTTCGTTCGATCAGGTGGTTGTTGCGGAGTAGTTGCAATACAAAGGGTTTGTGTGTGGGATGGAGCATGACACGCTCGGGTAGATCATACTGGTGTTGTAGCTTTCTACCATTCGTCGCGAGGATAAAGTCTCCCGGGCGAAGCCCGCCCTGGGCTGCTGGGGTATTTAGATATATTTCAGTGACCTGAACAGCGCCTGCGGTGAGCTTGGAGTCAAATCGGGAGCGCAAGGGGCGAAACCCGACACCCAGCCAAGAGTGAAAGGGAGCAGGGGGGCGCTTGATGGGTCTGATGCTGGCGAGATTCATGGATCGTCTTGAGGGGTCCAGCGGTGTTGCTTCACAAACCAAGAGGTTCTGAAGGCCCTGTCTATGGGGCTGTAGATAGTTGTAATTTTCATGTCGCAACAACAATCTCCCTGCGATTCTTATGAGTTGTCGCTCCATCCGTTGATAGACGGCCAACAGGACCTTGGCCCAAAAGACATGATTATGAGCGAGCTTCATCTTCTTATACAGGTGCTTGATTCGTCGTAATATCTTGGGCTTTCTCTTTATGTAAGTAGCGAATCCATAACGTAATTTTTGGATGTAGCGGTCGCGAGACATCGCGTGACGCATCGATGTATTCCGCAGGTACAAGCCATACAGCTCACTTAATCTTTGAGCTATCGGGCGATTCCGCTTGTACCATTGGCCTAAGTTTGCGTCGCGGATCGTTCGATAGACTCGGGCCCAGTTGTTTTGTAATCGATATCTGCCAGAGATGGCCTGTTTCAAATCCCGACTCCATCGGGATGTTTGACGGGTGTAAAGGGGTTTTTGTAGGTTGAACCGTTTCGCAATTGCCTTCAACAATTCGTTGTCTTTTTGGTACCCAGGGTAGCCAGAGCGGCGGTGACGAGAAAGTAATTGATCAGCAAATTGTCCCAAGCTTTGTCCCTGACGTTGGGCTTCTACTTGCAACAAGTTATAAAGGTAGCTATCAGAGCTGCGAAGTGGGATGTCTGGCGTTTTGTCCGTAAGATTTACCAACCGGTGAGCTTCTTCCAGTGTGCTCGCTCTAGAGAGGGCCTTCGCAAAGCGGTAACCATAACCTACAAACGATTGCTTGCTGGTGTCTGGATAGCAACCAAAAGCAGGGCGTTTGGCTGTGGTTGAATAGAAACCACAGCGGTCGCCAGAGGGGACATCCAAAACACCCGGCTGTCGGTAGTTACTCCACGCAAAACCTCCCGAAAAACATTGCGACATGACTGAAATGACACGACGTCGTCCCAGAGCTTGAAGCATCCTGTGATACTGACGAACATCCATGGATTCACGCCACAGTGAGATCTTGTTGTTTCTGTCATTGGAGCGGTTCCTCTGTCCATGGTCCGTCACAAAGATAAGAACAGGCCGCTTCTTGTCGGGATGGCGATGTAGCTTGCTTGGTAAGTCCTGAAAGAATTTATACAAAACGTGGAGCTGGCTTGGCAGCAAACGTTTTCCAGGCATGATCGTGTTGATGGAACGTAGCTGCGGCCACACCAAAAAGGATTCACGCCGTCTCTTCTCAAATAACATTTGCTCCAGAAAAGTGGGCGGGTTTTGAACAACCAGATCGGGGTTGTTGTTTTCACCATCGGAGCTAAATATTGTAATATCTTTCTCCGGAACCCCTCGCTGCTTCATCACTTTTCGCATCATTGTGAGATGTTGAAAGTGGGAATAGAAGTTTGCATACTTATTTAATCCACCATTCAATAGCACCACATGAGAGAAGGGACCACCTTTGAAGGATGGGGGAGTCATGGGGGCAGGTCTTGTTTTTGGCTGGCTTGGGCTCGGGGCCTTTCTCGCTGCTGCGATCTTTTTTGGGGCAGCTCCCCTCTTCTGTTGGGGACGCTCTCTCTCAGGAGATGGCATCGGGTGTGTGACGTGCTCTCTTTTTATCTGTCGTCGAGTGGTTGTACAGGCCACGTTGAAACCCATCAAACAGAGCACGAACCCCCATGTCCACGGGGCTACCGAGGGATGTTGTAGAGGTGGTTTGGGGGTGAACTGCTTTGTTGGATTGGGTCTCTGCATCAATGATCCTCCCAGTAGATTCTATCTGAAAAATCTGGTAGATGCAGACTCTTTTGTCAAGAGTAGATCTTCTTTTTTCTCCGTACCATATCAGAGAGACCTTTGTGCTCTTCTCTTTTTCCTCCGTACAACATCGGAGAGGCCTTTGTGCTCTTATGGATTGGGGTAGAGGGCCTTGTACAAGGGACAGGTTGATAGGTCCTCGGTTGTTCCTCGGCGGTACTTTTGTAACAAGTCTCTGGAGTGCCGAGCGATTTGCTGACGGACTTCTCTTCGTGCTCCTTTGACTCTGGGGACAGACATCCGGTCATAGGCACTTGTTTGGTGTCTCATCCATGCGATAACGGCAGCCTGAGCACGTTCCTCTACAGGGATCCTCTTTGTTCTTGCAACGGTTCCACTTCCAACCGGAGTTGCATGGGCACTCACTGCCTCTGCTAGCTTGTCTGCGACTTCCGAGAACGATGCATCAAAAGCCAAGAATTCTAAGACGGAGTCTTTGAAGTCAGCAACGTATTCGGCTTCTTTTTTGTCGCGTCGTCTCCGGGATTGTGCAAGTTTTCGCTGGTACGCTGGATCTTCTCGGGTCTGACTTACTTCTTCTTTTGCTCTTTGGATATTCTCTTTGGGTGCCCATACCCCACGAGACATTGTCTTCCGACCTTTCTTGTATTGTACTGTCCAGGAAGGCCCTGCTTTCTTCACTTTGCGTGTGACTGCTGCATCTCCAGGAGGCAACAAATCCCAGTCATCAGGTGGGTAGAGCATCTCTCCTTCAGGAGTTCGCACCACCCTTGGCTTGAAGCTTGGATGGACAATTCGAGTCTGATCTGGCATACTTTCCCTCTTCTTTTGCGTCGATTCTCGTTGCTCAACCATCGCGAAAAATGTGCCTTCTATACCACCATTTTCGCTCTTTGTGCAATTGACTCAACTTTACTCTCAATCCTGATCTCAAGAAAGCAGTGGTGAGTTTGATGAACTGGAAAACGATCTTTTTTGTGTTGTTGGTTCTTGGCGTTGGGCTGGTTCTTTGGCTCTCCAGGGCTCCTCAATGGCCTGTCGCTACGCCTCTTCCTGTTGTGACCAAAGGATTCTCCAAACAATGCACGGTCACTCGCGATACATGGGATGTCCCCCATATCAAGGCTGCTACAACGGAAGCTATGATGTACTGTTGGGGATATATTCAAGCATTGGATCGCGGGTGGCAAATGGACTTTTTGCGACGTATCGCCTACGGACGTGCTTCAGAGGCATACGGTTCTTCTATGCTTCGTACAGACTTCTTCTTGCGAATTCTTAGTTTTGAGCGAGTTGTCAAACGCTGGATGAAGGTCCTAAAGACCCAGCCCAAAAAGTATCGTCAAATGCAGTTTTATACTTGGGGAGTGAATCAGGGGTTTAAGGCATTGAGGTCTGGCCCCCAACGTCCTTATCTGTGGAAAAAAATGGGATCATACCAACCCCCACCATGGAGAGTGGAAGACTCCATGATGATCTTAATGTTGCAGAGTTTTAATCAAACCAAGCGAAGTTTTATCAAAGACATCAAGCATGCTCGTTTGAGGTTGCATCTCGGTGAAAAAAGGTATCGAGAGATTTATGGTCGCGATGATCAGTTGAAAGGCTATGATCATTTGATTATCAAGCCTGGAGAGCATCCTCTGGCACCGAAAACAGCGACACGAACAGCTCCTTCTTCTGTGCCAGGAGGCCGCCCTGCCTTGCCTCGCAAAAATCCAGCGAAGAAGCCTGTCCCTCGGCGAAGAACGATGGCCTCTCCCGCTTCCCCCAACACACGAATGGCAGCACACTCTCCGCTCTTAAAGGTGCTTGAACGCAGGTTGATGATGTCTGGATTTGCTCAGCTGCAGTCGATGGTTGGAGAAGGTTGGGACACTCGTGGTTTGGGCAGCAACAGCTGGGTGATCGCAGGATCTCGAAGTCAAAGCGGTCATGCTCTGCTAGCCAATGATCCTCATCTTGCGATTCTTACACCTTCGTTTTGGCATGAAGCTCACCTTATCGCGCCGGGCTTTGATGTTCTTGGCGTCGGTGTTCCCGGTACTCCCTTGATTGTATCAGGCAACAATCGTTACGCTGCCTGGGGAATCACGAATGGGTATAGTAACTCGGCGGATATCACGGCTGTTACAACCAAGGGGGGTGTTGTTCGAATGGGGAGTCAGTCGTTAAAAATCGAGAGGTTTCGGCCTACGGTTTGGGTTCGACTTGGGTTCTTGCATCTTCCTATCTTTTGGAAATCATTCTCTCGTACTCCTCGTGGTACGATCTTGCCGATCAAGTGGATTCAAGGAAAGAAACTCTTCTTACAATGGTCTGCCTATCATGTCAAAGAGAGTCCAATCGTCCCCATCCTCGACTTGATGAAGGCAACCTCTGGACAAGAGAGTGACAGCGCACTTAAATCGATGAAATTACCAAACTGGAATATGGTGTTTGCAGACATTAAAGGCAATATTGGATATCGTCAGGTCGGTCTTGTTCCACGCCGAAAATCGGGCCTGTTTGGGTTCATTGATGCCTCTGACCCCAAGCAGATTTGGTCTGGTTTTTTAAAGGATCGAGAGACGGCTGCATTGCTCAATCCTCAACGAGGATTCATTGTTACGGCAAACAATCGCACCTTTCCCATCAACTTTCCTTTTTTCTTGGGGCATGCTTTTATAGAGGGCTATCGCGCCAAACGGATCGAGCAACTTATTCAGAAAACACCGAAACACACGTTGCAATCGATGCAAAAGATACAGTTGGATGTTCAAGTGCCCGCTGCTGTCATGTTGTTGAGCCTGATGCTCAACAAATTGAAGCCTGTGCATGGAAAGCTATCGTTGCAAGCGAAACATGCTATCGCTCTTTTGCGAATGTGGAATCGCAGGGCAAGCCGTAAGCTTGTCTCTCCAACCATCTTTCGGGTCTGGTATCATTTTTTGGAAGAGGAACTCTTTCGCAAGGATAGCGCTTCGAAACCGGGTCTTCCTTTCAAGGTCAAGGTAACACCGGGATATCCTGCGATTCAACGTGTTCTTTTGGGCACTCTGAAACCTGGAACGTCCCTCTCTCTTTCCAATGCGGTTCGTGTCTCTCTGGAGAAGGCACTTCAAAAGCTACAGAAAGATAAGGGGAGCGATCCTAAGGGCTGGGAGTGGGGGAACTATCACCGAATGTATTTCTTTCATCAACTTGGAAGGCATCGCAAAGAACGACCGCCCAGTCAGGGGGTTCGTGGGGATGAGCAGACCGTCAATCTCGCTCAGTCGCGAGGTAATGGCCCGTTTCGTGTGAAAAATGGTCCCTCCTATCGACTTGTCGTTGAGCTATCGCCCAAGCGAATTCGTTCGTATGGTGTGCTGGCCGGAAAAGAACTCGATCGCAACCCCAAAGTTTTAGGA
>JALTMC010000903.1 GCA_027005175.1 Myxococcales bacterium | reverse complement strand
GCATGGGACAACGCATACCACAGAAGTCTAATTCCACACAGTTACTCACTGCACTTTGAGCCTGGAGGTTTGATAGACCTCTCGACGGCTTCGCAGGTTTCAACTCCTGTTTGGGTGCTTCAGTGAGGTTGTTACTTACAGAGCGATCCGTGTGAATTGCAACCACTGCTTGAATGGTCTTTCCCTTTCTTTCCAAAGAAAGAAGAACGGAGTTGGTTTGTTCACACCAAAGCTTGACATCCGTTTCAAACTGATGATCGAGAGTTTCAATCACCAGTCGCCCTGGCTGGGAAAAGAGTTTGAGTTGTTTGTGCAACTGAACGAGCTGCAGTGGCGAACGCACCTTCATACAATCAACATGGGTAAGAATGGGAAGATTCTGTAAAGAAGGATCATTTGTTTGTGACTTTACCTCTCTCTGCTTTGTTGCAGAAACAGGGAGTGTCACATGAACTCGATAAAGTCCTTCTGTTCCCTTAGAGATCCAATGGAGTTGTGCTCCTGCCTGATTGGCCCAGGCTTCCACATCGGCGGGAAATGCAGGATCATCAGCGCATACATCCAGTCGGTCTTGTCCCAAAGTTTTGGCGGCAGTGGAGAGCTTTACGATGGGCATTGGGCATTTTAATCCAATGCAATCTAACTCTTGGATATCCTCGATAAACTCATCGTGGAGTTCTTCCGTTGACTCATCAGGCTTTCGTTGCTGCTGCCGCAACTCGATAAGACTCTCTTGAATCTTTGTAACCCACTCTTCCGACAGAGAAAAGGTGGAGGTATCTACGGATATATCCGGAGTTCTGATGTCGCTGAGAAGGGCTGAGGAACAGTGGTGAGAACAGCCCGAAAGAGCAACCACTGCATGTGCAACTTCGAGTCGGCGAACGCTGACAGAAGCACCACACACAATGGATGGTAAAGATATCGAAACACCCACAGGTTCAAGTTGCTGCAAGGAAGCTATCTCAACTTGACCAAGAGCACATCCTCCACAAGGAACAATGGCGATTTCTTCCAAGAGGTCTTGCGGGATTCCTAGCAGTGATTCAAGTTTCCCAGTCATGCTTGTTCTTCCCTTGTTATCTGGAGGATATACTCATCGGTACGTTGCATACCTCGACGTTCTTCCGACACGGAATAAGACAGACCAACGCTTTGCAATGCTCCTTCCACCAGTAGCTGGATCACAGGGACAATAGCTTGTTGTTCTTGGAGACGAGGTGCATTGACATACCGGCTTACAAGACACCGCAAGACCAGGATCTTAACTTCTCCTGGATTGGCATCTGTAGGCTCAAAAACACGAACCAAGCCCATCACGGAAAACAACTCTCCTAGCTGCTCCAAGGCAGGTCCTAGATCGTGCGAGAGATGGCATTGTTGAGCCAGTTCTCCGCCCCAAGTTCGGAGAATATTGTCCATCTCTTGGGGTGCGATTCTTTTCTCATCCACGCTGCGAAAGAGGGAGCGAAGGAAGGAAAAGAAAACTTCGTTTCCGCCATGATAGCTCTTGATCTCTGAGCGATCTTTGTGAGGCATTGATGTTGAAATCATAGGTTCTCCTTTACCTGTGATGCTTATTGGATGGACGGGCGACGGGTATACACAAACTTTTTTTGATTTTGGGATTGCGACGTAGCGGCACATTCATACAACGAGTTCCCATTCGACAACCCGACTTGGGAAAGAGTTGGTAGTCACATTTTGACATACATAAACCATGTGATAGCGCGGGTAGTGCTGGCATATACCGACGTAGGTGATCTGTTGAGACACAATAAGATACAGTGTTCCACCTGTTCTTTTTGTCTGGGCAGTATTTGTTACAAAAAGTTGTACAGAGCCCTCCAGAGACAGAGAGAGCACACATTGCACCGCTGTATCCGCATGAAGTCTGATTCTTACACACTCCACCAATCCACTTTTTATTCACCATTTTGGTGCGAACCCAGTGTTGTGAATCCTCCCGAGACATCTCCTGCGAGATCACTTGAAGGTCGCGATTCTTGACAGAGTTCACTCGCTTTGTAACCTCTGGCTGCTTTCCACGTTCACGATGGACTGGAGGGCTACGTCTTCTTGCAACCATCGGTTGTTCATCGGTGGTTTCTGCTGTTTGTTTACGAGCAGATGGCTTGGGCGTAAGAACCTCTCTTGTCTGCTTGATAGCCTGGACCGCTTTCTCTCGTCGCGATGGCTTGATTGCGAGATTTCCCGGAGCTTCGATACTTTTCATTTCTTTTGGCAGTTCTGCCAATGACTTGCCTGAGTGGGATGACTTTGCAAGAAGAGCAGAAGCTTTGGAGGTTGTATCCTTTTGTGCGGAATGACTTACAAACCAACCAGAAGACTGTATGCCAAAGCCCAACACGAAGAGCAATCCAGCCACCATCACGGGAATCAACCACCGGTGTTTTTTCGACTTTTGTTTGCTGCGAAAATAGCCTCCTGTTTGAGGCGCAGATTTGTTCTTTTTGTCACGTGAAAAACGAACCTTTGACTGGACGCGAGGCGATGAAGAAGCATCCTCCAAAGCTTTGGCTTCGATAACAGAATGCTCTGTCTCTTGCTGAAGGACTCCCGAAAGATCGGATTGCAAGAATGATTTTTGCGCGACTCTCGCCGCCAGAGGTTGACTCCAGCTCGACTGCTTCTCTAGCTTTGCAAGATCTGAATACTGACGTAGTGCTTGCAACAACTGCTCTTGTTGCTGTTCTCGGGTCGCAGTTGGGTCCATCAGCAGCTCAATATGAGGTGCCGTAAAACTTTCCAAAGAACGTACAGTACACTTCTCTGAACATCCTGAGATAGCAACAGTGCTATCTGCATGTTCGTAGCGATAGCGAGAAACCATATCCTTCTCTTCCACAAGCGAAGTTAAGGAGACAAGGCTTGACGTGTGAGGCAGACTATCTTCTGCGATCTCTGAGAGAATCTCAGTCACTTGCGGGTTATGCTCGCATCCACCGCATGGAACAAGAACCATCTCCTCCAGTGCTGTGGGTGGAACATCCAGTGCTGACCACCGATTGACCATACGATCGTGATCTGTATGCTTTCTCATTAAAATATATCCTCTTGTGACAAAGCTATCTCCAGCGAAAAACAGCTTCTATGATCTTCATCGAGTTTGCGCAGTAAATCGAGAAGAAGTTGTTCTGTGGAGCATTGGATGGTGTGCTTGATAGGCCCTTGTGCCGGTTGAACAGCAAAATTTCCGTCTTGCCAATGAAGCAGGCTGGCAACAACGATTTCTCCGGATAAATGACCCATACGAGCATCAACAAGCTGTCCTTTTTCAAAGGTTACGGCAGCTGAAGCGTCTTCTCTCCACAGGTTTAACAAAACCGACTTTGAACTCAATGCAAGCATTTGAAAAAGATCCAGTATATTGAGTTCTTTCAAATCACCCTGCAAAAATGAACTACTTGTTGCCTTGTTATTGGATGAAGGAAGGACTTTGCGAGAGATTCTCTCCAGAAACTGGTTCTTCTCTTCAATGATCCGGTTCTTCTGCTCGACTTCTCCGAGCAGGCTGGCCGCACGAATATTGGCTTCAGCCAAAGCACCAATCTGTGAACGTAGTTGCTTTTCACTTTCTGTGACAGAAACAAGATTTTGCTGAAGAGATGAGAGGTATCGATAAGTTCTCGAATGATGGTTATGAGCGATCTTTTCGACGATTTCATCCATTGAGAACGGTGCGCTGAGATAAGCTTGTAGGCCGCAAAAATTGCTTGCTATCGCAAGGATCTCTCCATTCAAATGATCCATCAGCAAGAGCTTCGACGTCTCTGGATACTCTTGCAAGGCCTCCAAAAAAGGATGCTGCATGGCAACATGGAGTCCACCAAACAAAACAGCCGATGGGACTTCCTGGTGCTTCAAAAGCCTATCCATCGCTTGCTCTACGTCTTGCTTACCTTGTAAAATCCGAAAGTCGTAGTTCTTGGAGTGTGAGAGGGATTTTTCTAAGGAATCCAGCAAGGAGTCTGAAAAAACAGAGTCTTGCGAAAGAACATACACCAAAGACTTGTGTTGTGCGGAGATGATAACCGAGTTCTTAGTGACACTTGGAAGCTCTTCTGCTCTTGTTGATTTGCTGCATTGATTTTGGAGAAAGTCACGAGTGCTGCGACGTAAACGTTCTGAAGAAGTCGGTAAAATAAATGACTCCAGGGCATCGTGAAATTCTTGTGCACTTTGAAAGCGTTTTTCTGGATCTTTCTCTAAAGAGCGATGCACAATACTTTCGAGTGTGGGATGAATCTCGGGGAGGTATGTACGTATGGCAGGAACCTTCGCTTGCGTTGCAAGGTGCAGTGTCTCTATGAAATTGGCTCTTTGGTATGGAGAGCTTCCGGTGAGTCCCTCGTACAGAACAAGGCCGAGTGAAAAAAGGTCCGTTCTATAATCCAACGGTAAACCCTGCGCCTGTTCTGGCGACATATAACTAAATTTTCCCTTGAGTGTTCCAGGCTGGGTCTTTTGTATCTGCGTTCGAATCCGAGCCAGCCCAAAGTCTGCTAACTTTACTTCTCCATGTTTGGAGAGCAAAATATTGTCGGGGCTAATATCTCGATGGATCATATCAAGCGGTCTTCCTTGCGAGTCTACAACTTGATGAGCGTGCTCCAAAGCCAATAACGTTTGCATACACACATACAAGACAATCCCAGGATCGACCGACTTCGACTGCTCCAACAGCGTCGAAAAATTCATCCCATCCACATACTCCATCACCATGAAGTATTTACCATGCTCCTGTATCAAATCGTAAATGGAAACAATATTCTTGTGCTCCATCATGACTGCGATCTTTGCTTCTGAAATTAAGCTCTGAACCAACTCCTCCTCATCTGCCAAATGATTGGGAAGTGTTTTCAGCACAACTTTCTTTTCAAAACCCTCTACACCCGGACGAACTGCCAGGTATGTATGTCCCATACCACCGGCTCCAAGTTGTTGGAGCAGCTTATATGTACCTATATTGCTATCTTTCGCCCAATGTTGTTCCAACGATCCCGTTCTACTATCTCTTATTTGTATTATATTACTCATTCTCTCACCATCAGAAGTGCTATGACCTTTTATTCCTATACAAATGAAATATAAAGAGTCTATAAGTGATGGAAAGCATCTTTACTTTTTGCTTCTATTCTCAGTGAACGGTCTTGCTTTTGTTAACCTTGAGAAAAGAAAGGAGAAGTCGCACTTTCCCCTTGTCACAGACTTCTATGAAGCATAGATATTTCACAGAGATAGACATATGCCATCCTTCTTTTTTTTTTCAAAAAAGTTAAATAGTTATGAAGAATGAGGAGGGTGAGGGGAGCGGCGTGGTTTTACTCGTGAGTTTGCGGGCTTGGCATATGCGTCACCCTCAAATACCTATATTCGTTAGACAAGGATAGTGGTTGTGATGAGGAGGCCGTTTACTTTCCACCATCATCATCTTCTTCATCATCTGGAACAAAATCGTTGGATGCGAATGGCTTGCTGAAGGGTGTTTGGTTCCATCGTCGTGTGGAGGGGGCAGATGTAGGCTGCCCAGGTAGCGAGGGAGAGGATTGTGCTTCCGACTCCACAGAGGTGACGGGTGGAAAGAGAGAATCGGCAGACACAGGATTCTGTGATGCACTTGTTGTATCGGGCTGAGGGGGCTCCAGAAGATCTTGAGATGGGCGCGAGGTTGGTACAGGAAAGGGTGCTGTCTGAAAAGAGGAGCGCGGCTTAGCCTGTGATGAAGAGGTCGGTTCCGCCGGTACATCTGATGCCGCTGGAGTCTCCGAAGAAGCAGGCTGACTGCCTTCGAAGATGGGTAGGCTTGCATTACCAAGCAAATAATCTTTGATGGCCGTAAATGCACTTTCCACGTTGGCGTCCAGGTGTAGATCGGTTTGTGGGAATGCCATTTCGATACCTAGCTCTCCAAAGCGATCGGCGACGGTGTTACGAATCCAGTTTTTGACACCAGCTTGAAATAAGTATTCCTGTGTCGATACAGTGACATTAAAGGTGATGTTATTGTCTCCGAAATCAGCAATATTAACGGCTGGCCCAGGATTCGGCACAGTTTTTGGGTTCTCTTTTGCGATCTCCATCAAAGTCGTGCGAACAAGCTCGATGTCAGACCCATAAGCAACTCCAATTCCCACAGTGACTCGGATCAATGAAGGTCCTTTGCTCAAGTTGTTGACTTGAGATGTAATCAGCTTGGCATTGGGAATCAGGATCGTGTGTTTGGTTGCTGTTTCGATGGTAGTGCTGCGTGCGCTGATGCTGCGAACAACGCCCCTGGTGCTACCGACTTCGATCACATCACCAACAGAGATCGGACGACCAAAGATGAGGATCAATCCGGAGATAAAGTTACTGGCGATATCTCTGAGACCAAAACCAACACCGATACCAATGGCACCAGCAAAGACGGTGAGAACTCCCAGGCCCATTCCCATCACCTGTAGGGCAGTCAACAGACCCACCACAAGGAAGAGGTAGCCCAGCACGGTATTAATCGCGTGCTGTGTACCCATCTCAATACCAAGACTTGGGTATACATGTTTAGAAAGCTTCTCTCTCGTCCATCCAGAGACCCATAGGGTTCCTCCAAAGACGAGGAAAAATTTGAGGAAAGAGAGGAAGGACAATTGGGATTTCTGGAAGGTTAAGATGGGGTAGTCCAGGACAAAAAGAATACCTCGCCAACCTTTGGGTACTCCCCACATCTCAAGGATGAATCCGGTGGCAAGCAAGACCAACACCACACTCAAACCGATACGTATTAAGCGAACGGTTCGCGCATTGACATTAACAGAGAATGTTCGCATCACAGGTGTTTCTTCTTCGACAGAGAAGAACCAGAACAAGACAAGAGAGAGGATCTGAAAGACAGCGTAAGCAAGGGTAACAATAACGACAGTATAGGAGAGATTCCTTGCCAAGTAGGCCCCAAGATTTCGATAGGCGAGCATATACACGATGAATGATACGGTGAGATTCAGCAGAAGAAGAGGATATATGCGATAAGTGAGTAGCTTGAGGATAGCTTTCATGTCTGCGGGAGGGGAAATCATTCGACGCAGTGTCGATGGCTTCAAAAAGGAAAAGAGCAGCCAGGAGAGAGCTGTGCCATAGAAGAGAAGCTCAAACAAATCAATAAAAGACTGTGGGTAGTGGAGTAACCTGATGGCTTTCAATATCGGCCAGTAAGGCAATGAAAAGAGAACCATAAACTTCAAAAAAACTCGAAGTTTTTTGGCACCAACATCATCAAGGCTTGCGAGATAACGTTCCTCTGGATTCGCGGCAAAGAGTTTGTTGGTCAAGCTGTAAACCGCTCGAACAGCCACAAGCATCCCTGCCATTAAAAGCAGCATCACATCGAAGCCTTCTGGAATCCGAAGCATCTTCACCAAAAGATAAAAGACGGCAAAACCCATGACATAGTGCATAATATCACGGGTAAAGCGAGCCAACAGTAACAAAAATCGGTGGAGGCTTTGGTCGCCCTGCGTTTCCCTGAGATGGGCGGCAGAGCGAGTAACCCAGCCTGCCAACCAACGCTTCAGGAAAAAACTGAAGATGAACATCGTCAAAGGAAGCACAAAAAAGAGAAAGATAAACCACACTGTGCCTAGCTTCTTTCGATAGGCATCAAACTCCTTAAAAAATTGAACAAGCACTTTCTCCAGTTCGTTGGGTGCTTCTTTTAATTTTGTTTTGGTAAGTGCTGCAACCTCTTTAAAGAGGGCAGCATCCACTTTGAAGGGTTGGTAGTGAAGAAATCCATCTTCGAGTTTTGCAGAGTGGAACGTCTCTAGGCTTTTCAGATTGGACAGCGTAAATTTGAACAATTGAATGTTCAGATTCACTTTGGCCTGGTTGAGCTTCTCATCTCTAATACGCAAAGAATACAAATGAGCCTGCTGACTTAAGTAAGAGAACTGCAAACGCTGAAGCAAACTCTTGAGCTGTCCTATAGCTTGCTCGACCTCCTGCTTTTCTCTCTGTCGTCTGAGTTCTGCCTTGCTCGGACGACGGCGACGACGGCGACGACGGCGACGACGGCGAACCTTGGGAGAGACATCTTCTTCGACCTTCTTCCGAACCTTGGGTGGTGCTGGATCTTTGAACATCTCCTTGCGGAGTTTTTTCAGCTTTTTTTGGTTCTCCACCAGCTGCTTGTTGACCTTGTTGAGCTTCTTTGTACCATCTTTGATCTCCTTCTGTTGCTTGGCGATCCGCTTCTTCAAAAGACCCATGACTTTTCGTAGTTCATCGATGCGCTTTAACGGAAATCGTTTGGCAACAAGCTTTGTCATTACTTTCAAAGCACGAAGATACTTTTTCAGTAACTGCTGCTCTTGCAAAAGGTTCTGTCGGATGGAAGTATAGACTGTTTGTATCTGAAAAGTCTGGCCTCGTAGTTGCTTCGCTTTTTGAGCAACCCTACTCCGCAAGATCTTGATCGTTTTGTTGTGCTTGAGGTACCACTTTCCCTTGACCTTCATCGGAAGTTGGTAAGTCGTGATCAGCTTGTCGAGCTTCTCCAACTCTTTGCTAAGACGTTGTTGATGCTTTTGCGCTTTTTCCTCTGCCAGTATTCGCTTCAGGTCAGTCAGTCGATCTTGTGCTTGGTCTTTTCGTAGAACCTTGGCTTGGGCTCCACCCCCACCACTTCGGGCCTGAAGTAAGCTCTCTAAATCGCTTTCAGCCTGTACAGAGCTTCCAACCAAGAAGCAACAGGCAACAAAGAACCCTATCCAAAAAGATTGTCTCATCATGAATTCACCACCTCTATCATCAGGTTTTCCTTTCTTGTAAAGAAAAAAATCTCTTTACCCAAAATCGCTCCGAAACCTACTGGCTTTTGAAGCATTTGCCAAGCTCTAAGTTCTATGCAGCAGCCTCTACGATCCTTGTTTCCGCTCACCTTCTTTTCTGCTCTTCTTTCTCTTGCAATGTCTTTGTGACCTCGATGATCGCTTTGATGGCGTAGTCGATCTCCTCCTTCGTTGTATGACGACCCACTGAAAATCGAATCGTACCTGCTGCATAATCGAGTGGAATCCTCATCGCTTCAAGAACGCTGGAGATAGAGACTCCCTCACC
>JALTMC010000902.1 GCA_027005175.1 Myxococcales bacterium | reverse complement strand
CATTGCGTGCAGTACACCCACCGCCATCGCCTGGGACGAAAGCTTTGCCAAGAACGCTGATCCTTCGGGACGCGCCGTATTAAGCGTACATAAGAAAGGCTCCGAATTCTAAGAGCACCACCGTCAACGACCCCCACCCCATCCGGACTTCGTCCTGTAGATTCTGCCGGACCCGCGATCGGGAGAGGGTTTCCACGCCATAAGAGGCTTTTTTCTGATGAATTGCATGGCAAGAGACTCTTTGACCACTCGCTCTACCCGCTCCGAAAGCCGAGACGTCCACGATAAGTGACACAACGAAAGACTTCTTCAATGCGTACTTTTTCACAAACATTAACTCTTTTGTTCTTGTTGTTTTCCCTGCTGGGGTTGGGTTGTTCCCAACCTTCTGTGAAGGCAGACCCCCCTTGTATCAATGATACAGGTTGTCTTGGTGATAAGATCTGTGAGGATAGAAAATGCAAAGAGCCGGAGTGTACAACAACAGCCGAATGTCCTCGTAAAAAGATCTGTAAGATCTCACGGTGTGTGCCTTCCGAGTGTCAAGAAGGTCAACTCTGCCCTGGAGGAAAATACTGTTTGGATGGAGAGTGTGTCATATGCAAAGAAGATCGATCATGTGGTGCCAAATACATCTGCAAAAACAACTACTGTATGTTGGGATGTCGCACCGATAAGGCCTGTCCCAAAGAGATGATCTGTCGAGAGAACCAATGTATCGTCAGTCCATGTTCGGCGGACAAGCCATGCACAGGAGGAAAGATTTGCTACAAGGGTCGCTGTGAAACTTGTGTCAAAGATGACAACTGTCCAACAGGTCAGATCTGCTTTCGAGGGGAGAAACCCTCCGGCCTATGCCGTGAACCTTTTTGTACCAAGGAGAAGCCTTGCCCCAACAGTCAGATCTGTGTCAACGCACGATGCCTGCCCTGCTCCTCTGATACCAGTTGCGGACTCCACAAGATCTGCATCAAAGGACAGTGTATTGAAGGCTGTCGAGATGATAACAACTGCCCCACCCCTAAAAAATGTGATGTCCGAACCAAAAAATGCCTGGAATGTCGCACACGAACAGATTGTCAGAGCGGTAAGGTATGCTACCGCAATCAGTGTCTTCCTTGTGTGACAGACAGGGAATGCGGCTTCAACTGGCTTTGTTTAAAAGGCCGATGCAGTGCCGGAAACTGCCGCACCAACAGAGACTGTGACCAGGGCGAGATCTGTACCAACCGAGAATGCAAAGTGTGTACAGACGATCAAAGCTGTGGTGCCGGACGTATCTGCCAAAATCGAAGCTGTCAGGTAGGTTGCAAATCGAACTCTGACTGTGGGGGAAGTCAGGTGTGTGATACAAAAACACTGCGATGCCAGGGTTGCAACAACAGCGGTGATTGTGTAGGAGGCCTCATCTGTAGAAAGGGTCGCTGTGAAACATGTGGCTCCAACCAGGACTGTGGAAAAGGCTTTGTCTGTGTCAAAGGCTCTTGTGTCCTCGGTAATTGTCGTCAAGCAGGAGACTGCCCAAGAGGTAAGATCTGCTTGGCCAACCAGTGTGTGACCTGCAATCACGACCGAGAATGCGCGACATCAGAGATCTGCCTCAACAAGGTCTGTACCTACGGTAACTGCCGAGTCACTGCCGACTGCAGCAATGGACGCCTGTGCCTCGCCAATATCTGCTCCACCTGTGCCAATGACAAAGAATGTAGCAATGGCAAACTATGTAGACTGGGCTCTTGTGTTACAGGAGATTGTCGAAAAGATACAGACTGCAAAAACGGCAAGATCTGTACGAGAAATATCTGCAGTCCATGCACAGATGACAAAGAGTGCCAGACGGGTTCACTATGTCTAACAGGGCTGTGTCGCACTGGAGATTGCCGCCGAAACAGTGACTGCAAAAACGGCAAAGTTTGTTTGAAAAACAAGTGTTCTAGCTGTCAAATTGATGGAGATTGTCCCTTTGGTCAGATCTGTCTTTTCAATCGCTGTAAGCCCGGAAACTGCCGAAAGCGAGGAGACTGTCAGAATGGGCTTGTATGCACCAACAACAATTGCACGACCTGTCAATCAAACCGTGAATGCCAAACCACCGAAGTCTGTTTTACGGGAATTTGTAAGATCGGCAAATGCACCAAAGATGCAGATTGCACCTCGGGCACATGTAACTTGAAAACATTACAATGCAAGTAGTGCTATCCACATAAGATACACCACCTACAGATAGAGTTTGAAAGCGCAGTACTTTCTTTGCAAAGCACTGGTTCAAGAAAAGCGGACCATAGCACTTATGCTACAAGCATGACAAGGCTTACTCCTGTAGAGTATCAAGCTGGCCAAAGTAGGTGTAGACCAATGAACAGCAAACCGGTATAGTGTACCAGCGAGAGGTGGCATAGATCTATGGATTCAACGCCCCCCACCCCATCTGGACTTCGTCCTGTAGATTCTGGAGGGTCCGCGATCGGGAGGGAGTTTCCACGCCCATCACATAAGAGTTTTTTTCTGATGAAGGGAGCCGCATTGATGCGTCGAACGAAAACACGTACAACCCTCACCAATGAGGGTCATTCACGGTATTGGCAGTGGTCTCTTACTTGCATACTCTGGCTCGCGACCACCACAGCATCAGCCTATGTCGATGTAAAACTCGCTCGCTACCCTGCCCTCTCGCACGACGGCCAAAGAGTCGCGTTCAGTTGGAAAGGAGATTTATGGGTTGTCGATGCTGCGGGAGGAGTGGCACAACGCCTGACATCCAATCCCGGTTACGATCGATCTCCCGTATGGTCATCCAACAGCAAGAAGATCGCATTCGTCTCGCATCGTGGCGGAGGACAGGATGTTTATGTGATGGACGCGAATGGTGGAGTCCCCCATCGCTTGACCTATCACTCTTCTCCAGAGACAGCCCTGTTTTGGTTACCTCAAGACAAAGGTCTGGTCATTAATTCCCCACGCTTTGCAGGTGTGTCGCGTAGCTATTTCATGTTTCAGGTAGGAACCAAAGGTGGTATGCCAAAGCCCTATCTCAATGTTCACGCGACAAGTGCAGCATTGTCACAAGATGGCCGATATATCGCCTTCGTTCGCGGATCAGGCCGATGGTGGCGAAAACGATGGAAGGGTCCATACCACCCAACACTGTGGCTCTACGACACCAAGAAAAAGACATTCAAACGCCTCACACCCGCAGGGTACAGCGCCAACTGTCCCTCTTGGGCCAACAACAAAGAGTTAATCTTCCGCTCGGAGCGAACGGGAACATTCAATGTCTGGAAGGTCAACGTTGAGACGGGCCAGATGATGCCTTATACCCACTATCGAAAAAAGGGGATTCGTTCTGTTCATGTATCCCGTGATGGAACACGTGTCGTATACTCGCGCTGGGACAAACTATACCGAATGGAATTGGAAACGGGACTGTTTGAGGAGATTCAGATCAAAGCCACAGGCGACACAGCGGAGCCCTCTCAGATTCGTCGCATTCTGCAACGTGGGATCAAAGAGTATGCGGTATCGCCCAACCAAAAAGAAGTAGCCCTTGTACTCCACGGAAACCTCTTTCTGAAGCGATTCAAAGATCCCGATTCTTGGGCTCGTAGCATCGCTGCCTCACCATGGCGCGAGAAACACCCCTCCTGGGCTCCCAACGGTAGAACGCTAGCCTTTGTCTCAGACCGTCAAGGGCGACGTGATTCTATTTACCTTGTACATGCGGGACAACGAAAAAAGCACCCTGTCGCCTTGTTTCATACACTGCAACCCAAAGTCACCCGTGTCACAGCCAAAGATGCAACGCAGCCGGAAACGCGACCGCACTGGTCACCCGATGGCAAAGAGCTGGCATTTGTGCGGGGACGCGGTCAGTTAATCGTTCGTCAAATGCCCAATGGCCCGGAGCGAGTCGTCGTAAAAGGATGGAACCTGGACACCTATCGCTGGTCTCCTGACGGACGTTGGTTCGTCTTTTCACGTGTCGATCGTGAGTCCAACACAGACATCTTTTTGGTCCGCTCTCACGGTCGCTCACAACCCATAAACATTAGCCGTTTTCCCGACTCGGATATAAGCCCTGTATGGTCAGCCAATGGGCGCGTACTCGCATTTCTCTCTAGGGGTATCTACAATCGCAACGGAATTCGCTATGTTTTTTTGAGAAAAAGTGACAATGAGAAAAACCCTGTCCAACTCAAACGTTCTTGCCGTCGATGGAAGAAGCGATGGAAGAAACGTATGATTCAACGCATCAAGATGGCACGCAAACACCGAAAGAAAAACAGGATCGTACCCAAATCACGCCGAATATCACGACGGCACTTACAACGCTTACCCAAACAACCGAAGTCTCGAAGACGTCCCACCTCTCGTCCGAGCCAACGCAGAAAAGCCAAAGAGCCTGGAAGGCTCCAACAAGAACGTCGAAGCCGTCCACAGATCAAGCGTAAAAGTCGAGTAAAGATCGACCTCAAAGGGCTGCCTTTCCGCCTGAAATTTATCCCTGGTCTTCCGGGAGGAAGGGGGGCCTCCAGCCTTGCCATCTCTCCATCAGGGTGTACATTTTATGTCGTCTCTCGTGGGCGAGGAATTGGTGGACTGTATGAAGTAGGCTTGTATGGAAAGACGATTCGTCGTCGAGCCAAGGGACGCATCTCGCATGTCACTGTGAGTAACTTGGGTCGTATTCATTATTTGAACAAGGGTATGCTCTTTGCAGTCGGTAACGGTCGAAAATCCACACGCCCGATGCGATTTAAAGCCGAGATAAATATCAGACCTCACATTGCCAGGCTTCAGATGTTTACAGAGGGATGGAGTTGGTTGGAGCAGTGGTTTTATGACCCAAAATTTCACGGAGTCAACTGGCAGTCCATGCGAAAGATGTACCAATCACTGCTTCCACACACTTACACACGTCGAGACTTTGATGATGTTGTGCGTATGATGTTGGGAGAGCTGAATGCCAGTCACCTGGGAATTTATCCACCCCGAAACAAAAACCGGCCTGTCACAGGAGATCTCGGCGTTCGCTTTGACTGGCGTCACAAAGGGCCTGGGCTCAAGGTATTGTCTGTCCGCCCCAAAGGGCCTGCGACTCGGCAGAAGAGTCGAATCAACCCTGGGGACATCATACTCTCCGTTGATGGAAATACGGTGTCGGCGCAGAACAATATCCATCGTTACCTCCAATTTACGACACACCGCGATGTGGTGCTGCGTGTGCGTCGCCAGAACGGTGCGATGGTAACACTCCCCATCCGTCCAGTGACCCCTCGCAAGGCGCGAACCGAGCGATACCAAGCTTGGATCGAAAGCAATCGCAGAAAACTCAAAAAGTGGAGTGGTGGTCTGTTGGCCTATGCTCACGTTCGGGCCATGGGAATCCGAAGCCTTGACCAATTTGAAAAAGATCTCTTTGCACACGCCTACAACAAGAAGGGGTTGATTCTCGATCTCCGCTATAACGGCGGAGGATGGACCGCAGATCTGATGTTAACCATGTTCTTTCCACGACCCCACGGATACACCCAATGGCGCGGTTCAAAAAAGGGATACCCTGTCTTTCGTCGCCCCTTTTACACATGGCACAAACCCGTGGTTCTCTTGGTCAATGAAAGGAGCGTCTCCAACGCAGAGATCTTTGCTCATGCTTTTCGCAATCTAAAGCGCGGCGTCATCGTTGGTATGCCGACCTATGGAGGAGTGATTTCAACACGCAATATCCGACTCCTGGATGGCTCCTTTTTTAGAATACCACTGCGAGGATGGTGGACCTTGCCCAAAGGTAAAAATATGGAAAACGGTCCCGCACAGCCTCATGTCGTCATTCCATTTGCCCCTCAGGATGAGCTGCTTCGCAAAGATCCACAGTTGATTCGAGCAATACAAATCCTACTCAAAACGATCACAAAAACCAAAGAGAGAGAACATCGCTTGAACAAAAAAAGATGATACCAAACTCTTCAAAACGATCACAAAAACCAAAGAGAGAGAACATCGCTTGAACAAAAAAAGATGACATCAAACTCTTCAAAACGATCACAAAAACCAAAGAGAGAGAACATAGGTTGAACAAAAAAGGATGACATCGAATTCTTCACCCGTAAGCAGTCTACGTTGGTGGCTGCTCGCCATCGCTTTGCCACTTGTTCTGCTGTTTCTGCATAAAGTGAGCCAGGGCTTCGTCGTAGACGATGCCTACATCGTGTTTCGCTATGTAGCTCATCTTTCCATTGGGCACGGACTTGTTTACAACCCCGGTGAATATGTTGAAGGCTTCTCTTGTCCGTCCTGGGTCTTCTTGCTCAGTTTCTTCCATATGATGGGGTTAACAGTAGAGTGGTTTGCCCCTATCCTCGGGCTGGTATGTACAGTGGCTGCCGCGATGGTCACAGGCCTCTTTGTTCACCAACGCCTCAACTTATCTTTTGCCTATGTTGCTCTAGCCACACTTCTTGTCGTCTCCTCTTGGCCCCTGGTGTTCTGGTCAGGAGCGGGACTGGAAACCAGCTTATTTGTCCTCCTTCTCGCCATTACAGCGATGTGGATGACGGCCAAACTCCCACTTGCAGAGAGTCAGGGGATTCTGTGTGCTCTCGTGGCGTTCTTCCTCGCAGTCACCCGACCGGAAGGCACAATGTTCGCCGGAGCCGCCATGACTTATGCAGCCTGGAAACATTACCGAGACAAAGGAAGGATATCTCATATTGTGCTTGCAGGTCTGTCCTTTCTTGCCATGCTCAGCACTGGGTTGGCAGCACGATGGTTGTACTACTCCGATCTATTACCCAATACCTACTACACCAAAGTAGGAAGCGGACTCTCATCGATTCCAAGAGGCTTCACATACCTTTGGGGATTTGTATCACGAGGCATGGGTGGACTCCTTCTCTTGCTTGCCCTTGGTGGAGTGTTCATTGCGCTTCAAACAACAGTCAAAAAACTCTCATTCCCCCCTCACCCTCTGCTCGCACCGGCTCTTCTCTCAGGCTGTGGCCTCTTTTTTATCCTTGTTGTCGGTGGAGATGGTTTGTATAGCTATCGATTTGTTGCCCATATTATCCCCGCCCTGGCTATCCTGGCAGCAGGGACGGCAGCAACCCTCGAACAGCAACACAAAGGACTCGGCCTAACACTGCTGCTCGCTGCTTGTATTCTGGGCGCAATCCCCGCAAAAGCAACCAGCTTGTTGCCTGGAGTAAAGACTTCTCACCTCCGAAAATCGGAAGATCGCTGGATTGCCGTGGGCAAAGCATTCAATGCAATTGTTCCACCTCAAACCAAACTCGCCACAAACATCGCTGGCAAGCTACCTTACTACTCAAGGATCTACACCATCGACCTACTGGGTCTGACCAACAAAGAAATTGCAAAAGTACCCATTCGATCCATGGGACATGGCTACGCAGGACATGAAAAGTTCAAAACCTCCGTCATTTTTGAACATCAGCCCGATCTCCTGTATCTATCTGTGCTAGACCCCTGCCCTCCCAACTTATTCGTTCAATGGCAAAAGATTCACGATCTTCTGAAACGCACCCCACTGCGAGGATACGCCTCCCTCTTTACCAACCCAAACTTTCGAAAGCTCTATGCGCCCGCCTTTCTCTTGCTTAAATCAGGTGCTTTCGCATCTTTTTATATCAAAAGAAGCTTTGCCCAAATGTTGGGAAAAGCTCATCCTCGTATTCGCAACTTCTCCTGGAAAGGTCAAAGAACACACAAAACCCCACACAGGAAAACGTCAGAGCTTCCAACACAACCTTTGCCCACAACACAACCGATTCCACAGCCTTTGCCCACAACACAACCGATTCCACAGCCTTTGCCCACAACACAACCGATTCCACAGCCTCTGCCCACAACACAACCGATTCCATAGCCTCTGCCCACAATACAGCCTTTGACAGAATATTTTCATAACGATATCCGAACCATAGCGGACATCCATTCATATCCTGTAAGAAGCCCGTGTAAGACCCTTTAAAAGAGTCCTTTTTTCACAGTCCCTACAACTTTCTGCAACAGGCCCTTTAGCTTTAACTTTCCTTGCATACGTTTGTAGTTTGTGCGGTGAAAATAGAAGCGTTGTGGAATCTGGTGTTTGCCTCCAACCATAACATTCCCTAAGACAATGGCTTTTTTCTTTTTCTTATACGCTTGCCATTTCCGGGAGTTCGCTCTCTTTGCAACAGGCTTCTTTTTCACAATGGTACCCGCACTTGCTTGCATTGGCCCGATCATAAGAGCACAAAAAAGAAAGACGAAGCATGTGAGACCAAGAATCCATCGAGAACATTGTCGTTGCACCATCATAGAAACTCCTTTGAGGGAAGCATTGTTTGTAAAGATCATATCACTTCTCACAACATCAATACTTCAAGGAGATCAAAATCGTACAGTCACAACAAATGGCAAGAAGGTGTGTTATATTCTTTTGAGTAGAGTACAGGCTTCTTACAGTGTTTGCGTAAAAACACGCTACAACCTGGATATTGTTATGAAAATAAAATGGGCACAACCATGCATTGCCTCCTTTGATGTGCAAGTTTGAAATGACAAATGCACTGCAAGCTTGGTTCGAACCATGGATTGATACAGGTTCCTCGTGGGGCTAACATCCCTACTCTGAGGGGCTCAGAACTACCCCTACGGGGCACTAAAAATACTTTGCCCCTCAGAAAAAACGAAGGAATTGATCCGACTTTCGTCGGGATTTCCTCCTCATAATCGGGGTTTCAGCCTTACACGAAACCCGCATAAACGAAGAGGCCATCCATGATTATGGCCATTGCGTTCACGGTCTGAAGCGAACAAAGTAAACATCAGCATAACCCTTGTGCGGTAAGGTTTGTGTATCTATTGTCATCGGACCACGAAATAACCCTGAAAGAAAGATATCACCATTGATTCCCATACGCATGAAGCCCAAAAAATCATTCAGTGGACTTCCAAAACCACGGACCCATGATACCTTACCTGCGTTATTCAAGCGCATCACAAAAAGATCCTCCCCTCCTTTGGATGAAAGGGTTTGTGTTCCAGCAACCATGGTTCCCACAAAAACTCCATAAAAAGTGACCGCACCAGTATTCATAAGATACATCATATTATTT
>JALTMC010000901.1:1915-2280 GCA_027005175.1 Myxococcales bacterium | reverse complement strand
CAACCGCCCCTTGATTTTCTGGCCCCCGGCTTTTTGAGCAACTGAGCGATGTCCAGAACGCCTCAAACCAGAGGTCCGAACCTGTGATGAGATTGTCTGCTGGCAACCTACCAGGAAGGCCACACACAAAACCAGGCTCCACAAGAGCATCCGTATCATCCGTATCCCTGAATTGATCTTATTTTGTAGCATCACATCTTCCTTTATTTCCAGATGATAGAAAATTGAAAAAGAGCGGCCCACCTGAGCCTTCGACACCTTACGACCCTACCAACCCAGGTGGAAGCCTATTCTCTTTGTCCGACATACCCATTAGATACGTCGGCACAGGTGCGGGAACCATGGTCTGGACCTTTTGCACGGGG
>JALTMC010000901.1:1142-1905 GCA_027005175.1 Myxococcales bacterium | reverse complement strand
GGGTTGGCAGCCATAACCACCAACCTTCTGGCGATGTCGAGACTTCACAAGGCGAAAGCCGAGATTGTTGTTGCGATTGCCTGGCGAATTCCTATTGCGATTCGCTGCTCGCACATTCCTGGCGTTGTTGTTCCAGCTACCGCCGCGATTCACACGGTTGGAGCCTGCCCAGTTCCCTTACCTATTCTTCGACAGAAAAAAAGACTGCCGAAACTTTCGGGTATTCGCATGCACGATATGCCCTAGCAAACCCTCTGCACTTCGTACCAAGTTCTCCTCTCCTATATACGCTGCCTTATACTTCCTCCATTTCTCACGAAACTTTTTGCGAACTCGCCTACTTGTTTGCCCTTGTAATCGAATCAAACTAGGCCAGATTCGAAACCCTAGAAAGGGCACTCCTTCCGAGACAGGAGAAACAAGGGTTTGATGCTGATTGAGAGAAAGTGCCAAAGCTGTCCGAAGAAACAATTCTATCTGTTGGTGCCAGTACCACAGTGTCTCCTTATCAGGGGCAAAGAAAAGCATATCGTCCATGTACCGGAGATACCGCCGCACACAAAGCTGCTCTTTAACAAAGTGATCCAACCTCCCCATATACAAATTGGCAAAGTGCTGGCTGGTTAAATTCCCAATGGGCAACCCCCGTCCAGGCACGTCTGTTGGGCCGCTATCAATGACTTTGTCCAGTAGAGCAAGCAGTCTCCTATCTTTAAAAAGACGATGAAGCAACTTCTTCAAGATGGTATGATCGATGCTGGCA
>JALTMC010000901.1:643-1132 GCA_027005175.1 Myxococcales bacterium | reverse complement strand
CTTCAGGAAGTAGCCTCCAGCGCGAGCAAATCGCTGTGCTCTTTGCACTGCTCGGTGTGTGCCCTTTCCCACTCGGCAAGCATAGCTATCAAAGATCGCATAACGCTCCAACGTAGGCTCCATCGCTGCACAGATCGCATGATGGATCACCCTGTCCCGAAATGAGGAGGCACAGATCTGCCGAGGCTTGCGCTCATAAATCTGAAACTTCCGGTATGGACCCGGGGTATAGGTCCCTTCTAGCAGTTCACGCTCCAGAACCAAGACTTCAGACTCCAGGTGCAACAAAAACTCAGCAGTATCCACAGCCAATCGTTTGCCTTGTGCAGCTCGTAGCGCAGCTTGCCGCAAAGCAGAGAAGTCCGCCACCTGCTCAAACAGATATCCCACTCGTTTCATCTTCTCGCTCCTTTGCCAGCCACCCTCCCACCATCCGACCTGCCTCATCAATCCCATCGATCAAAATACGAAGCCCCTTCTTTCCCAGAT
>JALTMC010000901.1:0-633 GCA_027005175.1 Myxococcales bacterium | reverse complement strand
ATCCTGTCGATAGCTCAACCGCAGCAGCAAGCGTAGCTTCTCTAGCTTGAGATTAATCTGTTTCAAAAATACACTTGGCTTCCTACTGTAACGCGCCTCCACAAGTAATTCATAAATATCCAACGCCAATCCATCCATTCGACCCGAAAAAGTATATCGCACACTCTTTGGAAACGACATGGTACGCTGCAACAACTCCTCCAGCACCTTCTCCCAATGCAGCAACACAGAAGGGGTAGGACGACTCATCACAGATCTCCTTCCGGTTTGTTTGTAACCCCACTGGTATCTGTTGAAGCACTTTCCTGCTTTGTCGCTTCTTTGGAAACTGCTTCAACAGTCATATCTTTCATGGCTCGCAAACATGCCAAGATATCGTCACCATGCTTTTCACAGGTAGCCTGCCCAATGCCTTGTAGTTCTCGCAATGCCGTTATCGAGGATGGCTTCCTTTGCACGATTTCAGCAATTAAGCGGTTCGTTAGCACCACATAATGTGGCACTCCTTCTTCTTTGGCCCGCGCTGCTCGCCACTTACGCAGGAGATCGTATCCTCGCTTATTCTCTTCACTCAATGTAGCTCGCCAGTCACGCTTTTCTTTGTTCACTTGCCTCTTGACAGCTTGTCTTGAT
>JALTMC010000900.1 GCA_027005175.1 Myxococcales bacterium | reverse complement strand
GATAGGAGCGAACCGACTTGTTCTTCAAACGAGCCAGCAAGTAGGCACATCGAAGTTTCGTCGTTCGAGCACTTCGCTTAAAACATGTCTGTAGAGACTTGAGACCTTTGCGATTCCCAAGATTGGCAAGAGCCCAAGCTGCGGTTGTCCGAACAAGAAAGCTCCGGGCTTTGAGAAGTTTCGTCAATGCAGGGACAGCCTTGTTGTCTTTCAACCGACCAAGAGCTTCTGCCACATACCGCTTGGTCACAAAGTCAGAAGATCTTCGCAGCAGACGGATCAAAGGGGCTACCGCCTTGGGATCACCCAGCTTCCCAAGGTACTCTGCCGCCATTTGATGAGCGCGTTTGTTGCTCGACAACAAGCTCTTCATCATATAGGCCCAACCTACCTCGCGAAGCAGAGGAAGATTTTCCTTTCCAGTGAGGGCAACAAGCACTTCATAGGTGCGTAGAGCCTGAGCCGCTTGCGTCAAACGAGACTGAGCTTTGATCTTCAGACCTATCACCTGGAGCAAAACCTTATCAGCTTTCTTCAGAGCAGCACGAGTCTTACCACCCTCTAGCTTTGATTTGATATCACCAACCTCTGAGGCCGAAACGTTGCCCCAAGATAGACATAGGGCGAGAACACTCACCAGCCATACCAAACAATTTTGCTTCATCCAACTATCCTTTTCAACTCTCACCGCGACACAACACCACGGCCTGTATAATTCAATGGCATAACACACATAGAGTTTCCCTATGTGCCAAAGACTTCCGATTCACCATGTCACCTATACCAAGATTGCCCCTTGGATTCAAGTGGTTATTCGCGATCACTCCGTATACTCCCGAAGGTTTGTATCGAAAAAGCTCTGTGCAGAGGAGAGCATACACCACTCCCATCAACATCGGATGCCTGCTCTTCGTGCGGTCACCAGCAAGAATCGAGAGCACAATCAACGCGAGAAAAGAGGACACCATCGACACAAGGGTGATGCGCCAAGCAACACAAGTAGAGAGGAGCCTCCGTTGAAGCACTTCTTCTGTACGTCCACGCCGCGCCTGACGTACGAAGGAACACAAGTAGAGAGGAGCCTAAGAGCCCATACAACTCACCGTTTCCCCCTTCTCCGATGTAAAGAAAATTTTCGACGAAATGCCTGATGTGAAAAGCCGCAGGCTCGATGAAATGCCCCATTGAAGGAGAGCCCTTGCTTCATCCCTACCAACAAATTCTCCAAACGCCTATAACTTTTTGTTCTCTCGCCAGCGCACCGATCGAGCAGGTCAAAAAACATCCAATGAGCCAGACTATAGGCCTCCCGTTGAAACCTCATAAGATAGCGAGAGGGATTTTGGTACAACTTCTTGCCAAACTTTGTCTGAAGAACCCGACTCAGTTTTTTTCGAGACATACGCCAGCTCCCCTGCGAAGCTGTCACCGAAGCCATGCCCTCACGAAACCAAAAAGGGATGCTCTTCCGAAACCAATCCCCCCGAAGACAACATCGCTGGTACATCAGCACATGTGTCAACTCATGAGTCAATAGTTTTGGTAACGAACGCAGCCTCCCTCGCTTCCAGGTGCGTGGTGCTTGGATATACAATTCATCGTACATCGCCCAGGCCCGTAACCACCTGTGGGGCCGATTCACCGCCTCCTCCAAAGACCTATGATTCGGAAACACCCGAATCGTCACGGACTGGCGAAACGAACCCCACAGCCGAGTGGAGACAAAGATCGACTGACGAAACAAGCCCACAAGTTCTCTCACAACACGCTGGTCCATCCCATAAAACTGTAACAACAATGGATGGGATTGCCCTTGAATCCTCAACTCTAGCTGATGAGGAAATGTAGGTAGGACAATCCGAAGACACGACTGCCCCAACACCAATATACACAAAACCCCAAGCACACCCAACCATCGAATCCTACGACGAAACAACAACCACTCCTCTCTCTTCTATCATCCACAACCGACCACCATAGCCGTTGTGATCTTAGCTCCACTGTTACGAACCCCTACACTCATACCCAAAACCGATACTCGTAGTCGTTGACTTACAATCTCCAACTTACAGACAAAACAACCACCTACCATTCACAAAAGAAGAAGTGGCATTGTTTGTCGTAGACTTACAATCCCCAACTTACAGACAAAACAGGATGCATGATAGACTCGGGATCAAAGAAGATGCCGACAGAGAACTGGCCGATGATCGACTGGAATCGCATCCCTGCCCAAAAGCTAAATCGAAAATCGGATTCGACACCCACTTTGTTAAAGACCGTGCCGTCTTGTTTATCAATCCCTGACGTTGCGATCTTGATGGACATGGCCATGGCACCGGCTTCCAGGGCGATATAGTTGAGATAAGGCCGAAAGACTCGAGGCATCAGGAATCTGTAATTGGATGAAAATCCGAACAGCAAGGACAAACTCAGGTCCGTTCGAAGCGACAACAAGTCAAAGCCTACAAAGAGACCGATCGTCCACTGATCATAGAGGATCATATCAAGCTTCACCTCTTGATTGCTGGGGGATATCTTTGTTTTAGTGACATCCCCCAAAGCGAAGGAGAAGCGAGCCTGAAGATGGAGTTCCCACGATAGATACGGCATGCCCTGCCTGGGGGATGGGTTGGCAAAGAGAGCATCGAACAAGGACGCACGAGCGACCATACCAATCGGTTTGTTGGAAGGGCCAAAGCTGGTGAGCATCCCAACAACACGACCTTGTCGATCGAGAACAGGGGCTCCTTCGTAGCCTTCCACTCGATCGATATTGACCTGAATATAATCCTTTGTCACGCGCCCAAGAACTCCCACAGCGATACTCCAGGCCAACGGTTTTTGAAGTTGGTCTCGAACAGGACCTCGCGGATGATATGGATGACCGATCATCGCAACAGAGCGTCCCACCAGAGACCACAATGCAGCAGAAGATTGGAAAGAAGGCCCCTCCAGCGGAGCTTTCACATAGAGTAAGGCAAGATCATGTTTGCTCTGATACGCCTGCATGGATGCGACAAAAGGGCCTCCTCCAAATTGATAGACATACACTGTGCGTCCACATCCAGCAACAGAGAGCGTTGTGATAATGTGTTGTTGGTCACGATACAAAAACCCAACACCCTGTTTGGTTCCACAAGTCACCCGATAGACTCGTGAACGTGACAAAAGGTATACAGAACGCCACTGCTCTTCTCCCGCTCCTGATACGAGCAACCAAGCAGCCATCAAAAAACTTGCACTTGCCATCCCAAAAGGCCCTTTGTGGGTAGTCGCGAGTCTTATGCGATATCGCGAATATTGGAAGGGGAAAAGAAAACGAATGTTGACACCATCCGGGATCTTTGTAAATCTGCACCGGGATTCTTTGTCACTTTTCCAACCTTAACGTCCTGACTCACTGTGAAACGTTGATAAAAGGCTAGTATCTGATGAAACGAATGTTACGCAAACCACTTGGCCTTGCGCTGATTCTATCACTCCTTCTTGCAGGAGGCATGTGGTTCGGGGGAGCCAAGATGCTGGCTCCTTTCGAAAATGCTCTTCTCGGATTTTACTTTCAAAATACTCCGGAAGAATACCCGTTTACCCCAGGCATCGCTCTGGTAGAGATCAATGATCTCAGCACACACTACCGCCAGCGATGGCCCTGGGACTTAAACAAAGTCGCTGACCTGGTCAAAAAGGTCAGCGACGCCAAACCCAAGGTTATCACCCTGGCGCTCCCCCTGCTTGATGAAAGAAAACCGGCCAACCTGCCTATTCTTTCAAAGGCACTGCTTCAATTCAACGCTCTGCACCCCTCAGCGAAACAGAAAAAAGCAAAACCAAGAAGACGCAGAAGACGCAGAAGACGCAGAAGACGACGTCGCTCTCAAGAAGAGAGTAAGCTCGCCAAGATGCGAAAGAAAACCATAGAATTCATCCGCAAAAGCCTTGAAGAGAGTTCGAAGAACACAGGCTTGAAGAAGCTCCAAGAGGTCATAAAAAAGACCCCCAACTTGGTCCTTGGTTATGTCTATTACAGGTCGCAAAAGTCCGTGCCAGGTGCAGATGTCCCCTATTTCCAGAAACGTGATCTGGAATTAAAGAAAGCGATGGAAGAAAAGAAGGCTCCCAAGAAAAAGGCAGCCAAGAAAAAGGCAGCCAAGAAGTCCAAAGTGCGAATTGACGATCTCTTTCGCACTTTAGGGAAGCCCAAATATATCGCCGGAGCGGCTCCCGTCGATCCGGCACCTTCTGTGTATGGACTTCGCGGCAACTTGAACCTCGCCCCCTATTCACGGCACAATGGCTTCATCAACATTGGCAGAACACCACAACAAACCGTTCGCAATATCCCCTTGTTTGTGAGAAAAGGGGCTCGAACCTATCCATCGATTGCGTTGGCTACGTTTATCGCTGCACGGCACAATGAGCCCACTCGCTATGTTGATGCACAGGGCTATGTCTCCCTCGACATCGCAGACAAAGAGTTTGTCCTGACACCTGATGGTCGATACTGGCTGAACTTTTATGGGCCTCGATCCAAGATTGCACCCAAACAGAGATTTCTCGCAGGTGATGTTGTTGGAAACAAAGAATTCAGCTTCAAGTCCCTGGAAGGCAAGATTGTTCTGATTGGCCCCTCATCCGGAAGTTACAACAAAACATACAAGACACCTGTCGGTGAAACATTTTCAGGCTTGGAGTTACAAGCAACCCTGTTGGCCAACTTACTCCAGCGTCGAGGCTTGCAACGCCCCGCCATTCAACCTTTTATCGAGATGGGCATCCTGGTGGTTGCGGCACTCTTGCTTGGATTCTTTATGCTCAAACTGCGATGGTTTGGAGGCTTGTTCATAGCTCTCGTGATCATCGGTGGTCTGCATGTTGTCAACTTATTCCAGTTTTTCCCGGATGGGCAGTGGATTCACCTTGCTTATATCGATATGTCCTTGTTGGTGATTTACTTTATGATCAACTGGATTCGAGATATCACAGACGGTAAGCTGAGACTCGATACCAAAGCCCGATTTGAGGATCGACTTCATCCAGAAGACTTTGACAAGATCATCCACAAACCCGAAAGTCTAGCCACCACCGGTCTGTTCCGCTCTGTGACAGTGCTCTCAGGGAAGGCCTCCCCCATGGGCACTCATATCACAGAAGAACAAGATCCCCGCCAGATCGTTCATCTCATGTCCAACTTAACCAATCCCATGGTCGATGTGGCCAAACGCAACCACGGATTGATTCACCAGCTAGACGGACACAACTACCAGATCTTGTTCAATGCTCCCCTGGAGCAGGCCACTCATCCGGAGCAGGCTTGTATGGCAGCTCTTCAATTGCAGTTCGAATGGGACTCTTTTGTACCTCGCTGGCAACAAGAAGGGTTGCCGGTTCCAAACTTCGGAATCGGCCTGGATACAGGCAGCGGTGTTGTCGGAAATCTTGGAGGAGACGGTCGTTTCGTGTACACTTTCCTGGGAGCCGCGCTGGAATACAGTGAAACTCTCCAAAACCTCAACAAATACTACAACAGTCGAATCTTGCTCTCCGAAAATCTCTACAACCAGGTGAAAGACAATCCCAAGTTTTTAATCCGAGAGATGGACAGCGTAGAGTTTGTTGAAGATCAACCCGCCGTAACTGTTTATGAACTACTCGGTACCCCCTCCTCACAAAGCCCTCTCGGTGAAGTGATCAATTGGTACCAACAAGGCTTGGCCTATTATCGACAACGCAATTTTCAGGAAGCCGTTCGATATTTCCAAGAGATTACACGGATTCGTCCCAATGATGGCCCCTCTCTTACCATGCTGGAGCGCAGCCAAAACTACCTCCACTACCCACCCAACTTTCAGTGGGATGGGTCGTGGAAAATACCTTCCACCTCTGGAAAATAGAACAGGTAGCAGCCTACCCTTCGCAAGTCGCGAGAGATAACCAATGAGCTATGCCATACTCGAATGGATGCTGATCGGTATGCTCGGCATGACCGGCCTATTCACCGGTTTTGTTCTCCTTCGAGAGATGTGGCGACGCCTCTTGTTGCGGCGGATCAAACAAGATAGCCAAAAATGTCGCGACCTCATTGAATCCTACCAAAAAGAACATTTCTCCGAAATCAACAAGCTCATGTTTCACCTTCGCGACAACTTTGACACTCATGTTGTGGAGCATGTCCTACGAGACTACATCGAGACCAAAGACAGCGCAACACGCGGTCACATCCGCGACATCTATCGTTTTTTCGAATTCACCGACAATTATATCCGAGACCTCACCTCTGTCCGCTGGCGTGATCGCGCTGAAGCCGCTTTTATTCTCGGCCTACTTGGAGACGCACGTGCGGTTCCTCACCTGATCGCTCGAATGCAAGACCCTGACGAAGACACTCAAAATGTAAAAATAGCCTGTGCTCAGGCTTTGGGGATGATCAAAGACCCCCAAGCCATCGAGTATCTGATCCGCGCACTCGAAGATGTCAACCAGTGGTCCTCCGTACAAGTGGCAGAGATGTTGGTGCACTTTGGTGAAAC
The DNA here is from genome assembly GCA_027005175.1 of Myxococcales bacterium. Lineage (GTDB taxonomy): Bacteria > Myxococcota_C > UBA6777 > UBA6777 > UBA6777 > M3003. The sequence goes on along the minus strand of JALTMC010000900.1, from coordinate 2,631 downwards.
AGCGGTGCCCAGTCTGCTCAAAGCCCTTGCCAATGACACCAACACCAACCAGAGGATCTGGGCAGCTCAGATCCTTGGAGCCATTGGAAGCTCAGCCTCTGTCCCCATGTTGATCCAACGACTTCGCGACCGAGATGCCAGTGTTCGTATCGCAACCGTTGAAGCATTGGGCCAACTCAAAAGCCCCCTGGCTGTTCACTCAATCATCGACTTGTTGCTTCGAGACCCTGTCGCCGAAGTCCGATCACAAGCAGCAACCGCTCTCGGAACGATCGCCGATGAAGCCGCCCTCTCCCCATTGATCAATGCACTCAACGATCCCGAATACTGGACTCGTGTACGCGCCGTAGAGGCTTTGGAAAGGCTTGGCTCCGACCATACACATCACCTGAAAAAGTTACTCTTCTTCGACCCTCGCAAAGAAGTGCGACAACGCGCTGCCCAAGCCCTTGAACGCCTCGGAGTGATCGAAGAAAAAGTCGCAGAACTCACGTCAGACAACACCACCCTCGCGGCCGAGGCACGGCAGTTGTTGTTGGCCGTCGCAAGACAAGGCCAAAGCCAAAGAATTCAAAGCTTCTTAACGGACCCCAACCTGCGTATTCGAACTCGGATATGTGAGATCATGGGAGAAAGTGGCGACCCCTCTGCCGAACATGCCCTGCTCCTAGCTGCCCAAGATCAATCCTGGGTCGTACGAATCAAAGCCATTGGCTATCTCGCACGAAATCCTACCGATGCAACAGCCCAGGTTCTACAACAAGCTCTCACAGAAGCCGATGATCTCCGACGTCCTTTGATCGTCGAGTCGCTCAAAAAACTAAATCGCTCCCAACTTGATCACTTCTTCCCTCAGCTTCTCATGCTCATCCATGATGACAACATCGAAGTCCGCCATAACGCCGTGGATCTTCTTGCACACTTTGATGTCCCCGAAACCCAATCTGCCCTCGCCGGCTCCCTCCAAGATCCGGTCGTAGAAATTCGTCTGGCTGCGATCGAAGGTCTTGGAAAACTCGGCTCCAAAGCTGCGACGAGCGTACTGGTCAAAGCACTCACCGATCCCCACACCCGTGTGCGTCTCCGGTCTGCCTACTTCCTCGGCCAGTTTCGAGATGAACGCGCTATCGATGGTTTGCTACGCGCCCTCGAAGATGCTGATGATACAGAACGTCGGGGGATCGCTGAGGCCCTGTCACAATTTGGCCTGGATCTCATCTACGATCGGCTCGACGAGCTGATGGGAGCCGAATCGATCGCGATGAAAGTAGGTGTCTGTTGGGTCTTGGGTGCCACCCAAGACCCTCGCGCCACTCGCGTGCTCTCTTTCTTTCTTCATGACTCCTTCCCTGCCGTTCGCTGTGCCGCTATCGGCTCCCTCGGCCGAATCCCCGACAAGCAGATCCCCGCATTGATTAGCCCAAGCACTCGTGATGTCAACAAAAAGGTAAGAGCCAGTGTAGCCAATGCCTTCTTGCGCCTGGGAGAACCAGGAGACGAGCTGGAAGCTCTGACACAGCTTCTCAACGATCCGGATGACTTTGTTCGCCAACGTGCGGCTGTTGCCATCGGATATATATCTCCCCCAGGCACCATGGAAACTCGGTTGATCCGATTGTTCGAAAAAGAACAAGATCCTATAATCCAACGTCACCTGCTGCTGGGAATCGGCCTCATTCCATCCACCCCATCGTTTCAATTTGTTCTCCCTCACTTCCATCAAACAGAAAAGAGACAGGGTTTGCTCGCATTACTCGAACGCGAAGAGCAACCCATACAACATCGATTGTTTGCCAACTTAAAATTGGAACACCTGGATGAAAGCACCCGCCCCGAAGACATATTGGAGCACTATATTAAGGAGTTACAACAAAGCCAGGAGGTGGAGAAGCGTGCTGCAGCGGTCAGCGCACTGGAGGTACTGTCGATTCCAGAGGTCGCCCCCTATCTGTTTGATGCTTTATCCAGTGACCCTGAAGCTCAGATCCGACAACAAACAACGCAAGCCCTTCACAACCTCACCCTGAAGATCCCCGACCTTCAACCCCGCGTCCAAGAAGCCTTGCTCAAAGCCACCAGTGACCCTGTCCCTGAAGTGGGACAATCCGCGCTGTCTGCCCTCCTTGGTATCGCAGACATCAGCGCAAACCAACAACTCTTTGAGCTGCTCGATGCCCGCAACAGAGCCACCCAAAAGGCTGCCGCTGCCCTACTTTCTGATATTCATCGAGACAATGTCCAGCCCTTGCTCGATAGGATCAAAGAAAGTCAGAATGAGGACAGAAATCGACGAGCCATCTTTGCGATGAGACATATCAATGACCCTCAAGTCATCGAGTATTTAAAGACTGTATTGCAAAGCCCCGTTCGCAGTCTACGCGCCGCAACGATCCGCGCGTTGCAGGGGCATCTGGAGCACCCCGAGACCCGTGAGTTGCTGGGTCGCTCGCTGCGAGATCCGGCGGGAGAAGTCAGATACTGGACCCTACACGCTTTGGCTGATTACGAGGACCCCTCCTTAATTCCACTGCTGCTCACCACCAAACAAGATCCAGACCCTCGTGTGCGAATCGAGCTTCTCCAAGCACTCTCAAGAATCGAAGATCTACCCACCTTAGACGCCATCACTGG
>JALTMC010000899.1:5667-9162 GCA_027005175.1 Myxococcales bacterium | reverse complement strand
TGCTTTCTCTGTTGGATGAGCTGTCAGAGATCTCGGATCGGAATCCCTCTTCTCTGTACAAAGGTCATTCTTTGATGGATGATATCCTTCCGTATATTCAAGAACTTGTTCAAACGCCAGGTATGCTTGAAGATCTTTTGAAGGCGTTTCAAATACCAGGGCATGTTGCTGCTTTAAAAAAGAGCATTCTTTTGCTGATGAAGTACTCGAAATCCAGAATTACAGTGGAGGATTATATCAAGCACAAGAACAGCAAAAGCAGTCCGATTTTTGCGAAAAAGGTCGACTCTTCACGGCCAGAGTCCCCTGGAAATATCAGTTTGTTTCAGCGGTTCTTGCATCTACTTGTTGACGTCAATCGCCAAAGCTATAAGTCTCGTTTTAAGGTGGTTGTGGGCTCGATCCCCTTTGTTGAGATGCGGATCAAGAGCCTGGCTCTTATGTATATTCGCTCTGTGGTGGGTGAGCTTACGATTTGGGAGACGGTCTATCAGAATGGTTCTCCGATTCAAGATGGGCTACTCAAGGACCAGTTGAGAAAATCGTTGCCACTGATGGGGCTGAGTGAAAGACCCAATCCGGAAGAGTTGGGTGTCTTTATTAATCGGGAGCTAAAGTTCAAAGATATTCCGTTGTTTGGACCCATCAAATTAAATATCTCGCTGGACCCGATTTTGTGTCGTGATGGTTACCCCGTGCGTAAGCACCATGGTGATCTGTTGTTGGCAGGGTTGGCCTCGGGTTTGGTCGCCGCCAATGGAGGTGCGCTTAAGCCTGTAGCCACAGTTTTTGCGAAGTACAAAAAGCTGGAGCGTTTGTTGGATCTGTTTGGTGTGTTAAATCGACACTGGCCCTCGGCACAGAATACAGACAAAACGGCTCAGGGCAAAGTTGTCTATCCCACTCCACGTACGAACCTACGCAGCCTTGAGCCTATGATTCTTGAGATCGTCGAAACCACCCAACTGATGGACAAACTTTCCACCCTGGGGAAGATCTTGCTTGATACCCGTCTGGGTGGTGGAACCACCGCCGAGAGAGGGTTCCCTGCATTGCGTAACTTTTTGGAGTTTGTGATCGGGAAGATAAATACACCTCTCAAGCAAACTCCGATGGGCAAACTACTTGATGCTTTCGATGAGATGGACAAAGCTCTGGAAGGACCTGCCAACAAGAAAGCACGAGATGCCTGGACAGATTCCGTACGTTCTTTGAGTGATCTCTTCCTCAAGGTTGAGGGCAAAGGAAAGCAGGCCCGCTTTGCCAATCGTCGTGTTCCTGTGGTGCTCACATTGCTGTTGCAACGCAGTGCCGCAGAAATGGAGAAATTGGCACTTAAAGGCAAGTGGGGTCCGAAGGTTAACGAAACACAGACGGACATGGAGGATATGCTCACGGATGCAATGGTTCCGGTGCTGCTCGACTTTCTCGATGATATGGTAAAAGACCGGAGTTTACTTGAACTCACAACAGAGTTGATCGTTCATGTGCTGCCTGATCCCGCCAAAGAGCCACGTCAGTTTGGAGAGGCTCTTGGCCTTGTGGCCTCGATGCTGGCACCGACCCCTGATACCATTCGTGTTCCTACGATGAAGTTCCTCGGGCGGGTTTTGGAGGGGCATCGAGCCATGTTTACACGTATGATGTCATTTATGGATCGGACTTTTCCGCTTGATCCTGCTGATCAATTCCTCAACTTAATGAAGCGATCTGTCGCTTCACACCCCAGCCTGGACGAGTCGTTGATGAGTTTTATCCCGGCTCTGGTTCGCACCCTTTATCGGAGCAAGCCAGGAGCGAAGACCGCCCTCTCTGCGGTCGACTATCAGGCGATCTTTTCGCAGCTAGCTCATTATCTTAAAGACAAAGAAAACGGCATGGAGAAGCTCTATGACGTGATCAAAAATCGAAACGGAACACCTGTGAAAAAATAAAAGAGTTGTCACTTCGAGTTCTTGCTTTGAAGTGATTCTTTCTTTGACTTTTCCTGACCACGTCTTAATTTCTACCCAGTGATCGTTTGTGTGAAACACTCCTCCATACAAGGAGCTCTCTGATGTTTGTGGGTGATGGTTCTCATCCCTTAGATAAGCAATTTCGAATTGGGCGATTCTTCGGTATTCCCCTTTATTTTCACATTATACTTGTTATCTTTGTCGGCTTCGAGTTGCTGATGGGGATTCTTCAATTCAATGTGGCGCGTATGCTTGCGCCATTTATCATCATGTTCTCCGTGTATCTGCATGAACTTGGACATGCTTTGTCTTCTGCATACTTTGGGGCGAGACCTCATCGAATTGTACTTCACCTCTTTGGTGGCGTGGCAGAAGTTCCCGGTGGGTTGCGTCTGAAGCAAGAACTCTGGGTGATCGCTTGGGGTCCCATTGTCTCTCTGATACTGGCCGTGATCGGCTATGTTGCCATGACTCTGCTGAGAGCTGGTGCTGTTGGTAGCGTGAGCAGTATGTACGTCCTGGTGTATGTCCTGTGTCGGTACTTCTTTATGATCAATTTGATCTTGTTCCTCTTCAATGTATTGCCCATCTACCCGCTGGATGGTGGGCAACTCACCCGACAATGGTTGACGCTACGCAGTGGTCAGCAGGAAGGCATTCGACGCAGCCTCCCGCTGTCGATGGCTGTCCTCATTCTGGCTGCTCTGCTTGGGATTATGTGGTACGGCTCCTTCTTTGGACCTCTTACGTTTATCATTGCCCTGATGTTGTTGTTCCTCAACCATCAAGAGTGGCAGCGACATAAGTATCTGTTTCAGGGACCTCGTGGATTCTGGGGGAATCTCAATCCATTCGGTGCCAAACGCAAACCTCGAAGACAATCGTATGGTCACCTTCGACCTGTCGAAGATGACGAAGTCGGTGGGGGCGGCTTTTTCGATCGTATCTATGTCTGGCGACATCGAAAAACAGCCGAACGGATTATGCGTAAATCCGATGAAGTTGGTGTCGATGAACTCACACCCAAAGAACGCGAAATTCTCGAACGATACCTCGATGCAAAGATTCGTCTGCGGCGTGAGAAGAAGTTCTTGAATTAGCGACCGGAGCATAGACTCTGCTGTCTGTGGAGGTTGGGCTCTGCTGTCTGTGGAGGTTGGGCTCTGCTGTCTATGGAAGTTGGGCTCTGCTGTCTGTGGAAGTAAAAAAACAAAGAACCGTTTGAACCATCATCCATGGGGTCATGGGCTTTGTTGTCTGTGGAAGTGAAAACCTCAAAGAATCGTTTGAAACCTTTTCCGAACTGGAGGCCGAACGGAATGTCACCCCTTTCTTTTCTTGCGATGTCATCGACCTTTGAGATACTGCAACAGAAGATGTCTCAGTCGTCACAGAGGGTGGTGCAGCGAGCGGCTACGCTTTTGCAGGTTCGTGCCGCATCATCCGATGCTGCTGTGTTGGGGCGTCGGGTTGTGCATCAGGGGCGTGTTGCGATGCGAGAGGCTGCGGCTGCACAAAGCGGTGATGTTTGCTCTTGGAC
>JALTMC010000899.1:0-5657 GCA_027005175.1 Myxococcales bacterium | reverse complement strand
CAGATATCTCTGATGTGATCGAGGCGTCGACTTTTTGCGCCTCTGAGGTGGAGGCCGAGTCCATTTCTGCTCATTTGGAGAATTGTGCTGCCGCTGCAACATCACATGTCTCATCCCGACTTCCTATCACAGGGAGATCGTTGGGTTCCGATTTACCTGCCGAGTTTTTGCTCACTTCTTTTTAATATAGGCGCAAACCATCTGGGCTCCGATGACAAAGTACAGCAAACCAAAGAACGAAGAACTGTTTCATCATACATCGAGTGGTGATGTCTTAAATCCTCCGATATCTACCGTATTTCCGATGGAAGACACGCCAACGAGCCGCCGCCCTGAAAGTCAGCTTCTGGGTCGCTCCATTGAAATCGCTCTCTCTGCGTTGCCTGATATCCCCGCCCCCTCCTTAGAGGGACTTTCCGTGAAGGTTCCTCCTCCTCAACCCATGACAGAGGAGCACTTCAGCGACCGTCTACAAGCTCTGCAGTTGGAGTATGCTCATCTGGAGCCTCGTATGCCTGGTGATCTTGTCCGACAGGGAGATCTGGTGGTGCTGGATGTGATTGGTTATGCCCAACAACGCATTCTTCCTTTCAGCACCCGACGTGGCCTTCGTGGAGTTATTCAAACCAAGCCTGACTCTTCCGGCTTCTTTGAATCTTTGATGGGGCTTCCTGTGGGTGAAGCTGTTGTCATCCCGTTACAAATATCCTCCACGTTTCCACTTCAACCGTTTCGCGGGGAGTGGGCTTCTTTTGCGGTGGATATCGTGGAGGCTTACGATGTTCGGTTGTTGGATTTCAACCAAGCAGATGAAGTCGCCCGCCTGGGAATGGGTGACACCATTGATGAAGTCTTGGCAAGCTTGCTTGAGCAAATCGAAGAAGAGATGACAGAGTCTCTGCTTCGTCGGGCTGCACGACTCGTGATGAATGGTTTGGCGGAAAAAGTGTCTGTGCCGATCTCCTCCAAGTTAATCGATAAAGAGATCAGAGAACACTGGTTGAAACGTGAAGGGCTATTTCTGCAAGAGAGTGAGATTGAAGCGGAAGACATGGAAGCATCTCTCTCAAGCTGGCTACACCACAACCGTTTGCGACAAGAAGTTCAGCAGCGCTTAACGTTTGCGGTCTTGCTTCGATCCATCGCAGAGCAGTCGGCTCCTCCCATCGGCGAGAATGAGTTGGACGAGTTTATCTACGGATTGGCAGGGGGGTTAGGGCTCTCGCCTGAAGAGGCCAGGGTATCCCTGCAACAAGAGCCCAAGACCTTTCAACAGATCATCGATAAATTTGTGGTTCTGCGTACCCTTGAGTTTGTTATGGCACAAACTCAAATCGAATTTCTAGACAACGGAGCGGAGACTTTCGGCTCGCAGAAGGAGCGGAATTAGGAGCGAAAGAAATCCTGGTTAGGGAGTATTCTATGGAGCGGAGGCTTCCGGCTCGCAGAAGGAGCGGAGTTAGGAGCGAAAGAAATCCTGGTTGGGGAGTGTTGTAAAGTCGGAGAGTATAACATGAGCACCGGTGTCTTGAAGCTGTTGGGTGCGCACTCCATTGTGGGAGATGCCACAGGTCCATGTCCCTGCTTGACGACCGGCCTGGATGTCGTAGATGGTATCGCCCACCATGACTGTGTTGGTGGGAGGTGTGGAAAACCGCTCCATGATGCGGAGCAAGGGCATGGGGTCTGGCTTTTTGCGTTCGAAGCTATCTCCTCCGAAAGCCGCTTGAAAAAAAGATTCTAGCTCCAGGTCTTGAAGTATGATTTGGGCTAAGTCGATGGGTTTGTTGGTGCAGACGGTCAGGGTGTGACCTTCTTGTTGGAGCTGTGCTAAGGTCTCTACCACACCGGGGAAGGGTCGGCTGTGTTCCGTAAGGTGGGCCTTGTAGGTCGGCAGAAAGCGTTGTCTTGCTTCGGACAACAGGGACGCATCGGAGTCGCCGACCGATTGCAGCGCACATTGGAGTAACCAACGAGCACCCTGGCCGACATACCCTTCGATCTCATCTGGAGGAAGAGAGGGGAGGTCGAGTTGAGTCAGCACCCGATTGACGGCGTTGGTGATATCCGGCAGGGTATCTACCAGGGTACCGTCCATGTCAAAGATACAAAGTTTATGGTGTGTCATTCCGATAAATCCTCTTTCTATGATAGAGCCAACGAGCATGCTTCCGCCTCGATCTGCTGGATGGAGAAGGAGCTTTTGCCGCTTCGTTGGTAAGGGTGTTTGCCGATGAAAACAGAATCAATTGTAACCCGATGGAGCCGACGTTGGTGGCTTTGGGCTTTTGTACTCCTTTTGGTTGTGGGGTGGATCATGTTAGGTCTTTGGAAGCCAAGATTTCCCAAACACTTGTACCAACAAAAATCCAAATCTTTGAGTTGTGCTCATCGTGGTGGTTCCGCTTTGGCTCCAGAGAATACAATGCATGCATTTAAGGCTGCCACGCAATGTAAATCTCAGGTTGTTGAATTTGATGTCATGCTTTCAAGCGATAACCATGTTGTTGTGTTCCATGATCATCATCTGCAAAAGCGGTTGTATGCAGAAGGCACTGTGAAGAAAATGACACTCGCACAGTTGCGCCAGGTTGATGTGAGTTCCTATTGGAAAGAACAGCACCCTGGAAAGCCTCTACCTCCTGTCTTTCGGGCTTCTCGAATCCCAACTCTGGATGAAGTCTTTCAGTACTATCAGAAGCACCCTGATATGATCTTAAATATTGAATTGAAGACAAACAAAGCGAAGGGAGATGGTTTGGAGGAGCTGGTGGCGAAGGCGATTCGTCGCTTTGGTCTGGCGAAACGTTCGATTGTATCTTCCTTTAACCCCTTTGCTCTTTGGCGGTTTCGAATGCTGATGCCCGAAGTCCCTAGAGGGTTGATCTATGCACAGGATACAGCCATTTATCTTCGTCGTTTGTGGCTTATTGATCTGGCCCAACCCGATGCTCTTCATCCTGATTTTCATATGGTGGACAAAGCCTACATGGCTTGGGCCAAACAACGTGGATTTGCTGTGAATGTTTGGACTGTCAACAAGGAAGAAGATATGCGTCGAATGATCAAGCTTGGGGTGGACATGATTATTACGGATCACCCCGATCGGCTCAATCGGCTCTTGGCCCAATCCAAGCTGTAATGAATTCCACAGGGATCGTTCTTGTTGACCATGGAAGTCGGCGCGATGATGCGAATGATATGTTGCTCGATATGGCTACCCTCTTGCAGGAGCAGGCACTCTCCTCTTTTGTTGCTGTGGAGATCGCACACATGGAGTTGGCAGAGCCCACACTTGAACAGGCTTTTGCTCGATGTGTGGAAGCAGGAGCAACAACGATTGTGGTGAGTTTGTTTTTCTTATCACCGGGGCGTCACTCTCGCTCTGACCTTCCTGCGATGGTGGAGCAACTTCAACAGGCATATCCCGATGTGAGATGTCTTGTGACTGGACCGTTGGGGGCCGATCGCAGGCTGGCTGAGCTTTTGTTTGTTCGAATTCGAGAAACTCTCAAACAGGAGGGAACGGACTAACCGACTTGTGGGTCGTGATAAAACAGGATAATAGAGAGGCAGTGAAATTCATTGTCACTACTTTGACGAACTTCACGTTCGAGAATTTCAAGGTCGGGGTTTTCATCAAGCCAGCGCGTAATCGTCTCCCCAAGAAATTCTCGCTCCCGAAATTTGGTGGTAGAAAACACTTTAACTCCATTGATCCGCAGCATATGGGTGGTTCTCCTTTTTACATGTTCTGTTGTTCTGGGCCAGTAGGGTACAACTTCAAGAGTGGTGCCTCTAACCGAATTGGGATCGAGACCGTATCATAATCTTCTGTTAAATACTAGAGGAATTCGTCTATTTATTACAAAGTTATAGTTTTCGATGCTGTCTCTTGAGAGAGTCGTATTTCTGAACATGATAGCTGTCAAAGTCAAAAATAGCAGCCATGATGTTATCCGTTGAGTTGAAGAGGAGTTTTTTGATGCCCGTTGCGGAATACCGAGAGCCGTTAGAGAGATACCTGGAACAACATTTGGATGGCTATTTAGAGATTCTGCGCCAGATGGTGGAGATCAATAGCTTTACAGAAAACCCCGATGGTATCAATGAATTGGGTCGTTTTACGGCAGATGTGTTTGCTCCCTTGGGCTTTGAACTCACTGCGATTCCGTCGGTGCGAGAGAGTTATGGTTCTCACCATCTTTTGATTCGCAAGGGGACCACTCCTTTCAGAATTGCGCTTGTTTCACATCTTGACACGGTTTACACCACAAAAGAAGAGGAAGACAACCACTTTCATTGGCGGCGTGAGGGAGATCGTATTTACGGACCTGGTACGATCGATATCAAGGGTGGGACGGTGATGATCTACGCTGTCTTGGATGCGATTCAACACATCGCTCCCGATGTGTTTGAGGCGATCCATTGGGAGATCTATCTGGATGCCAGTGAAGAAAATGACGCCCGTGACTTTGGTGCCTTGTGTCGAGAGCGTTTTGATGAAAACACACTGGCTTGTCTTGTCTTTGAAGCGGGACATTGGATGGATGATGCTTGGTATCTTGTGGTTGCACGCAAAGGTCGGGCAGTGTTTGATGTGGAAGCCAAAGGTCGAGCATCCCATTCGGGAACCAATCATCACAAAGGTGCCAACGCTGTGATTCAGATGGCCGAGGTGGTGCAGACCATCGCTGCGCTCACCGATTACGATCGTGCTCTCACTGTGAATGTTGGCTTGTCACATGGTGGTTCCGTGATCAATCGAGTACCTCATTACGCCCACTCCAAGGTCGAGATGCGGGCCTTCTCTCGGGATGTTTACCACGCTGCAATGTCATCGATTCTCGGCCTTGAGGGATACTCCAGTGTGTCCAGCCCGAGTGATGGGTATCCCTGCTCTGTCCATGTTTCCATTGAGAGAGAGACCCCTCCTTGGCCCCGGAATGACCGAACCGATATGCTGTTTGATTTGTGGCGAGATGTTGGAAAAGAGTTGGGCATGAATATCCAGCCTCAAGAGCGAGGTGGCTTGAGTGATGGCAACCTCGTCTGTGAAGTGGTTCCCACCATTGATGGAATGGGGCCAGCAGGCGCAAATGTACACTGCTCTGAGCATAGTGAAGACGGATCCAAAGAACAAGAGTATCTCTTTGTCCCTTCTTTTGTTCCCAAAACCGTCCTGAACTGTCTGTCTCTGCTTCGATTCTTATCGTCTCATCTACTCGAGTAGCTTTGGGACTCTACGCTGTCGCTCCTATCTCTCCGCAATCCTCTTCGCTGTAGATTCCTGATTCCAGGAGTTCAACGGGCTCTCTCTATAAGTTCGTACTACAACGAGACTTTGAGCGATGGTTCCGTGTTGGCCTACGCCGCCGATATGACGCTCCGCACTAAAGTACGGGTCTGCGAGGCAACATGATATAGTCATGGGGTAAGTCCCAAGGGGACTCTGTACTTGGAAAGCAATGATACTCCACTACAACCCATTGATGGAAGCTTGATAGAGCAAGGCTCTTTTCCGTTGCTCCCGGCGTTGGTAGAGCGGACTAAAAATGCTGTGGTATTCTTCAAGTTCCTTATCCAACAACTTCACATCTTGTTCAGAAAGGTCAAACTTTGGTACTGTCTCGATGGGTGCTGCCATGGTTCTTTCT
>JALTMC010000898.1 GCA_027005175.1 Myxococcales bacterium | reverse complement strand
TGTGCAAGTCTGGCCAGAAGCGGTGCCACTGCATTGACACTTACAACATTGAGTGCATGTTTCACAACTTAAGTGTAAGGTTGTGGTGAGAAACAAAAGAGTCAGGCAGAGGGCAAAGCGAATCGACTTCATAGATCGGATCCTGTATTCGGCGTTTGGGCTTGTTCCAATTTCTTTCACACATTCCTTGTCTATCGGTGTGCAGATTCGTAGCATGGGAATTTCTTCCCATGTGTCAAGCATGTTGGAGTTTACTTCTATTCACTGAATGAGTCGCTTGGGCTCCATTTTGACCCGAGAAGGTTGCGATGTATAAGTTTGTTCCTCTGTCGAGCGAACTGGTGTTGAGACAGTATTCCATTTTGGACTGAGAGCTTGCGATGTATAAGCTAGGTGTGCCTGCTTCAACGAAAAGCTCCTTACAGTATTTCATTTTGACCCGAGAAGGTTGCGATGTATAAGAGGGTTCGAGAAGTCATTGTTGTGGAAGGTAAGGACGACATCTCTGCCGTTCGTTTGGCTGTGGATGCTGAAGTGATCGCGGTGCATGGGTATGGTGTGTTCCGACATCGGATCTTGGAGCAGATCCGTTTGGCTCATCAGCGTTGTGGTGTCATTGTTCTCACAGATCCAGACTGGGCAGGGGAGAAGATTCGCGACACCATCGAGCAACATGTCCCTGGTGTGAAACACGCATTTATTCAGCGAGAGCAAGGAACCCGCGCTTCTGATGGAAATATTGGTATCGAAAATGCTTCACCACTTGTGATCAGGAAGGCTCTTCAGCAAGCCCGTTGTAAGATGTCAGAGGTTCGTAGAGAGTTTGTGTTGTGGGACCTTCTCGAAGCTGGCTTGTGCCGTAACCCTGATGCTTGTGAGCGACGTCATCGGCTCGGTGAACGTCTTGGTATTGGATACGCCAACAGCAAGCAACTGATCCGTCGGCTCAATCACTTTGGGATCACACGAGACGAGTTTGAGCAGGCGGTGGATGAGATCTAGCCCACATGATGCTGGTAGCAATACAAGAGTTATTGGATTTTTGTTCCAGCTCGTTTCCACATGATACTGGTAAAGAGTTATTGGATTTTTGTTCCAGCTCGTTTCCAGTTGAGTTTATTTTTGGTGCCGGAGAAGAGGATGTGGAGGACTTTGCCGATGATCTTGTCCTTTCGTACGAGGCCCCAGTCGCGGCTGTCGGAGCTGCGGTCGCGGTTGTCTCCGAGAACAAAGATGTAGCCTTTGGGGACTGTGGGACCCCAAGAGGGGCGCATTTGTTTTGCGTGTCGATAGGAACTCCAGTTTCGCCATTGTGACAGGCCATCTTGATCGCGAAGAGTCACGTACGATTTACCGTTGAGGCTCTCGTAGAAGGCCATGGTGCGGCGGGTGATCTCCTTTTTTCTGCTGAGATCCCAGGCTTTGTAAGTATAGGCTCCTTTGTACATACGGGGTGTGGGCTTTCCATTGATATAGAGCAAACCCTGCTTGAGTTCGATGGTGTCGCCGGGCAGACCGATAACTCGCTTGATATATATCTTGCGTGGATCTTTGGGAAAGAGAAAGACCACAACATCGCCACGTGCAGGTCCAGGTCCCCAAAAGATCTGACGAGAAGACAGAGAATTCCACAGACCATAGGCCATTTTGTTAACGATCAGATAGTCACCACTGACAATGGTGGGGGTCATCGAGTGGGAGTTGACTTTGTAGGTGTGTGTGATCCATCGGGGGGTAGCAACACTGGAGAGAAAGACAGAGAGACCCACAACACTGAGGACCTTGTAAAAGGTGTGAGTGCGTATCTTCATCTGCCTGGCTTTTCTTATGGCAACAAAGGCAAAGCCAAAGCTGACCAACAGTAACAAACTATAGACTCCAACCAAGACAGGAAACCAAGTCGTTCGTACATAAAGAAGAAGTCCCATTAACTTTCCCACATGATACACAACCACAATGACCAGACCGATACGCCATTGGGAGGTCGCATAAGCCATACCTATCCCAGGGTGAAGCAGTGCCAACAGAAATGCATAAAAGGGAGACACTGCATAAGGGGCCGTTGGAGAGGCGTTCTCTTCACTGGGAGGGATACTCTCTTGTTTGGGAGGGATACTCTCTTGTTTGGGAGGGATACTCTCTTGTTTGGGAGAGGTATTGGAAGGTTGTGATTCTTGCGTCATAGGGGGAGTTAGCCTTTGGCGTGTTGTAGGGTTTCTTCAAGAGGTTGGCGTATAAAGGGTTGCTGACAGAGTGATAGTCCGCAGTGCAAAAAGAGCAGAGCGTTGTCTCTCTCTCCAAGGGCAAGGTAGACTTTGCCTAAGGTATGGCAGAGTTCTGCATAAAATGGATTTTGGTGTTCATCTTGTTGGCTGTATGTGAGTTGGGCAAACAATCCTTGCAAAAAGTGGCTGAGCTGAGAGAAGAAGGACACCTTTGCGCCGGGGGGAGGAGGGTGGTCGGCAAGCAGCTCGTCCAAACTCTCTCGTAGCAACTCTGCTGCGCCTGCATAATCCTCCATGACATAAAGATACTCACCGCGTACAGCTTTGAGTAACAAGGCATGAATGTGTGTGTCTACCAATCCGTCAGCCTCATCCAGAAGGAGTTCAGCTTCTCGCCAGTGCTTTTGGGAGGGCAAGTGGTGTATATACAAACGAATCAACTGTGCGTATAAACCCGCCAACAAGAGGCCTGGTGGGGTCTCTTCGATGCCTTCTTTTAAGCATACCTTTGCTCTCTTAAAGTTACCTCTTCTGCGTTCTAACTCCGCTCGAAATCCTTTTAAAAAAGCGATATGCAAGAGGTTCTTTTGGGCTGCGTGCTCTAACTCTTGAAGAGCCTGATCGTGGCTGTCGGCCTCCACCAGGATCTGTAGGCGGAGTTGATGGTAGGTCTCGGAGGGCAAGAAGACCTTCCACACGGAGAGATGGCGCAACGCGCTCTGTGTGAGTCCACGAGAACGCTGACGTCCAATATGCCGGTAGTGTGCAAAGAGTGTCGTGATGAGAAGGCCCGAGATGAGAAGGGCCGCAAGGAATCCGTCGATGGGTAGCTTCAACACGGAAGTTAACCAAAAGACGGCAAAAAACATAAAACTCAAAAAGATAAAAATACGAAGAGTCATTGAAGTGTTCCAAGTTGTGAGTGCTGGATGTCACGTTGAAATGAAGCTCCAACTCGGGGCTCGGAATCGGAGGGAAGCTCCAACTCAGGGTTCGGAATCGGAGGGAAGCTCTTGTGCCATGAAGTCGGGTTCAAAGATTCCGATGCGACGGGACAGGTCGGACTCCAGGAGCATGTCTGGATCATGTTTTTGTTTGAGGTCGCGAAAGGTGGAGAATGCTTCATCGGGCCATGCCTGCCGGATCTCACGAGGTTGAAGAATTCCATCTTTGGCGAAGTAGAAGCGACCTCCTGCGTCGAGTACGAGCTGTGTCATGGTGCGAATGAGACCTTGGAGTCGATTGCGGTTGCGCGGTGTGACAGCGTAATCGAGAGCGAAGCTATAACCATCAACAGCATGTGTGAGGAGGAAGGGGTCAGGTCGGTGTTTCTTTAACACGCCGAGATAGGGGGTGATATTTGCTTTTTGTGAGAGCTTAAGTTGCTCTTCAAAGACCTCACGTGCGACCTCTTTGGGGACAAAGGATTGGTATTGGATCAAGCCATGTGGTTTGTAACCAAATTTCCAGTTGGGTACGTAGTCGAGCAAGAAGTTGAAGCTGGCATGGCTCTGAAGGTAAGGAGGAGCTTTGGCCTCGCGTTGTCCCATATGGTATTTGAGTGCATTGACCCAACGCCAGAAGGGGCGGGCGAGCCACATACCAAGCCACATGGTTGATTTGGGGACAACTCCAAACAAAGTGTCAGGGAGTTCTTGTCGGCTTACACGTAGCGACGAGAAAGGATCGCTGTCTTCTCCGGCGGGGAGGTGTCGAGCAGCGTGGATCAGTCCTCGTCCGAGGCTCTTGTTGCGGGATGTACAGTCGATCCAACCGACGAGATAGTCCATCGCAAGGTTGGCTTCAAAATGATCCATCATCTCTTGGATGGAGCTTGTGGAAATGGCCGTAACTTCGACATCTCCACTATGTATGCGTTTCATCTGCATACGGAATCGAGTGAAGTATCCAAGCATACCAAAGCCACCAATGGCGGCATAAAACATGTCTTTGTTTTGGGTGGGGCTACACTCTAACTTTTCTCCTTGAGGAGTAAGGATCTCAAAGGAGAGGATGTATTCTCCAATGGTTCCGGCTTTGAAGTTGTTTTTGCCATGAATATTCATGGCTGCCGCACCCGCAAGGGTCGGTTGCATTGTGCCACTGACCACAGGAGGCCACCATCCATCTTCCAAAGTATAGCGCCACAAGTCGGCAATCCGAACACCGGGTTCGATCTCGATAATTCCCGTCGTTGGATCCCAGTCGAGTATCCGATTCATTCGAGTACAGTCGAGCAAGATCGTGTTCTGCCCAATATGCGGATCTCCATAACTTTGGGCACTTCCACGAAGCGTGATCTTATGGTGCGACTCTCGTGCTTGTGAGAAGATCGTCTCTACTTGTGAGAGCGTGGAGGGTCGAATGGTATAGCAATCAGCCGCATGAGCCATTCCCCAGCCACCCACACGTTGCAATCGTCGGTGGTCCGTCAACGGTTGAGACAACAACCAGTCCTCTCCCTCTGTTTGGGACTTCCCCTCTGTTTGGGACTTCCCCTCTGTTTGGAGGTCTGGTGTTCCTGGCTCTTCGGACGTGGGACTTTCAGACAATGCCTCTCCCAAGCCATTGTTCGGAGCTTCGGTGTTCTCTGTGGTTGCAGACGATATTGATGCTGATTCTTGCAAGGTCAAATCCTCGTTTGTACTACGTTCGGTGTTTTGGTGGTTGGCGACCCGGTTCAGTGTATTGCCTCCTTTCGTGTGCAAGTTTGCGCAGGTTCAGAGGCTAAAACCCCCACTCTGAGGAGAAAAAAACGATGGAAGTCGGCTCAATCCTTTGGTTCACTCTGAAGGGTACGCTGCTCGGAGTGTGCTTTCACGCACTTCTTTTCTTCAGAGTGGGGCTTTCCAGGTTGTGAATATACAGGGGCTTTCGCTATATCCATTTCTTTTACAGGCTGTCAGGTTTCCGTTTTACGACCTAAATGGACGTTTTTCGAAAGATGAAGCTAGGGATATTGCGAATGATTGCCATGATCAGACGCCACCGACCGGGAACATAAACCTCCCCGTTGCGTTTGGCAATAGCGTGAGCGATTTGTTGTGCTGCAACATTGGCCTGGATCGGAAATAGCATTTTCTTGAGGTGAGCTGTCATGGGTGTATGAACGGGGCCGGGTTTGATGGTCACAACTCGGATTCCGTACCGTGCTAGGCGGTTACGCAGTGACTCCAAATAGGTTGTCAGCGCGGATTTACTGGCAGCGTAGGGGGGATTGGCTTTGCGGCCTCGGTCTCCTGCGACGGAGCTTATACCCACAATCGTTCCATGCTTGGTGTGGATAAAGCGGGAGGCAGCCTCTCCCAACCAGGCGATTGCACCGAGTAAATTGACCTCCATGATCTCGCGAGATTTTGCGAAGTCGTACTCCTTTTCTCCAACGTCCGGCATGATGCCTGCTGCAAAGACTACGACATCAAGTCCGCGCATGGTACTGGTGATCGTACTAAACAGTCCGGGCACTTCGTCGTAGTGGGTTACATCGTGTGCAAAGCTGTGCGCGACAGGTTGTTCATGCCCTTCGTTCAACTCACGGGCGAGTTCTTCGAGTCGTTCTTGGCGTCGTGCAACCAGAGCGACATGATATCCATCACCAACAAGTTGTCGTGCGAGTTCTTTTCCCATCCCTGAAGAGGCTCCAATGATCAGAGCGGAGGGTGGTTCATTTCCAAGAATTTGTTTGGTCATTCCCATGTACCTTCAAGGGTGAGAGGGTTCTGTCTCTATGATAATGAGAGAACGTGAATGATTGGGTTGTGATTGTGGTGAAGGAGTTGTTGACGGTGAAGGTCGGTTTATCATCGTCAACGCAAACCCTATGCCCAAGGTTGTGACGCCCAGGCCTGCCATGAACCAGCCTGCTAGAATCTGAGTGCGGCCTGATTGATCCAGTGCTTCGATCTCGGGGATGAGCTGCGTGCTCGCCTTTTGAGCGAGCGATTGCAAAGCGTTGGCTGTAGCGGAACGTCCCATCTCTCTCAGCTTGTCGGATCTTTCATCTCTCTGGGTTAACGCATCTTGGCCAAGACCCAAAAGGACACTTCCTGTGAGCACTACCACAGCGCCCACTCCTACAACAATCCATCCTGTTGTTGCAAGCCCTGAACCGGGATGTTGGGGGAGAGGGATTGGCTTTGCTCTGTGTTTTCGATGAGATAATTGCGATAGGTTTGGGCTGCATCGGACGTGTTGTTCTTGACCACGTTTTAAGAAGGTCCGACAACGTCTGCTTTGGCCTGTGTCTGTTTTTACAACCAAGATATACGGCCCCGGTCGCAACCGCTTGGCTGTCCAGCGTTCTTGTATCAGGTCAGAGTGGCGTTTGAGTTGATAGCCTCGTAGGTACACACGGACTTTGATCTTCGCTGGAAGTCGAACGGTCAACCGACCATATCCTATCTTTTGTTGTAGCTCCGCGATCTTACCCAGCAGCTGACGACACCGGTAGGTTCGAACGCACAACTTCTGGCGGTAGGATAAACGCATGACTTGAACAGCTTGTTCCCACCAATACGCCTTTTTTTCGATGGTGTTGGACTGCCGGGCGATCTGCTCGGCCGCGCCTGCCGCCTGCTGTATCTGAATTCCAATCTGAATTCTACGCAGCTTGCTCATGGTCTTTTTGTGTTGTAGGGTCTGTTTGGCTTTGTCCATAAAGCAACGAAAGGCCTTGGGATACAACTTCTCCCGCAGCAGAAAATCACAACTGACAATGACTGCAGGTTGTGCCAGCACGGGAAAGGGCAATCCCCCGAGCAGTAGCAAAAGGAGGCTTGTGCAATGGGTTGGAAGGACTCGTGATACAGACATTGTATTCCTTTAAGGCTTTGAATTTCAACAAGATAAAGTTTATCATTGACGAACAAACCTGTAAATTTAAAGTCATGACTTTTGACGGGGTGCTGGTTCACTTTTGACATCTCGTGAGTGGGCTGCTACATCCCATCCCATCCCATCGTTGTGTTGTGGATGTGTTGCATATCCCTGCATCGATTGAATTGTTAACCCGACACCAGAGCGAAGCGAGACAACCATGCAGAATACGATAGAGACAGAGAGGTTGATCATTGACTGGCGGACAGTGGGTCCATTTGCTGCAAACAGTTATCTTGTTGTGTGCAAGGAGACACGAGAAGCTGTGTTAGTGGACGCTTGTGATGAGGCGCCGGTTCTGCAACAGATGATCGAAACGCATGATGCGACACTGAAGATTCTTTTGCAAACCCACGCTCACCTGGATCATGTGGCAGCTTTGGCTGATCTGAAAAAATGGTCAAGTGCTCCAATCTATCTCCATCCGGATGAGAAGATGCTCTACGACAATGTGGAGCAACAATGTTCTCTCTTTGGCCTGCCTCCTTTTCCATCACCACCACCCGTGGACCATTGGATGGAGGACCATGAGGTGATCTCCTTCGGAAATCTTCAGATACGAACCATCCTAACACCAGGACACTCTCCAGGAAGCATCACATTTCATATGGATGACTTTTTGTTTGCAGGAGATGTTCTGTTTATGGGCTCTGTTGGACGTACCGACTTGCCGGGCGGTAGTATGAAGGTGTTGTTAAAATCGATTCAACGGTTGATCCAGGACGTTGAAAAAGCCAGCGTCTTTCCCGGTCATGGACCACCCACTGAGCTTGCTAGAGAGGCGAAAACGAACCCGTTTCTTGCATCGCTACGGTAGAGCCTTGTGGAAGAGATCGATCAGATCTCTTTGATATCGTCTGCTGGGCTTTTCCGGGGACTTGGCTTGGGAGTTTGCCCTGGGCTTTTTTGGGGACTTGGTTTGGGAGTTTGCCCAAGGTTTGGTTTTGGAGGGGTTGTGCTGCGAACACGTGGTGGTACGGGGAGTTCCAGGCGTTGTTTGGGCTGCTGTTTTTGCGTCTTTTCACCTGTGAACCAGGGTTGCCATGTGGAGCGGGTAAAGAAGATCAGCAGGATGGAGAGGACAAAGATTAAGGAAAACCAGATATAAATCATCCTGTTGGTCGAAGTCTCAGGTTCTCGGAGTGCGGAGCGTATGGCCGTTCTGGGCTGTCGAGGACGATGCCCTGTTGATGGTTCCGAACGGAGAGGGAGCTGACCAGGGGGGCTCGAAGGGGCTGCTATCCTCTCAGGAGGTGACTGAGACAGTGATTGTGATTGGAAAGGGATATAAGGATCTGAGGCGCGTTGATAAGGATCAGAAGCGCGTTGAATTCCTGGGTTGGAGCCTCGTTCTACATGTGGAGTTTCTGAGAGTCCACTGATTTGTAACGAAGAGTAGCTTTCCGGGGGGAACAGCGGGGGGGTCGGTAAGGGAATACTGGGTTGGGGTTCCTGACGTCGATCAATTTCAATGACCTTGCGTTGAAAGTCCTGACGTGACGGTGATGCCGGTGGTGCGTCAACGTCTGGATGCATCGAACCCAAGTCGATCTGGTCGCGAAGAAAAGAATGTTGTTCTTGGTTGTGAAGAAAAGAGTTTGGATCCCGGCTATGGAGAAGAGAGTTTGGCTCCTGGTCTTGGAGAAAAGAAGCTTGGTCTCTGACAGAGCCGACGGTTTGAATCGCAACTTCCGTCTCACCGCCATCTTGGTCATAGAAGGATTGGTAGTTATTGAGATCTTGGGAGGCAAAGAGTGACTGTTCAAACGCTGAGTTGGGTGTTTGTGGTGCGTCTTGCTGTGGTTGTTGAATCGGGGGGAACCCACCTTGGTTGATGACCGGAATTTCTCGAACAGTATCACCTGTACTGGCCTGTGACGATCGAATGGAGAGAGCACTTACATCTTGTAGTTCTGTGTGTGCTCCTGTGATATAAGCTCCTGTGGGTCGCAAATCAGGTAGCACGTTAAAAAATGCCTGCTCCATCTCTTCTACGCTGAGAAACCGGTCTTCGGGCCGTTTGGCGAGAGCGCACTGAACGACCTCTTCCAACTGCCAGGGGATCTTTCGATGGGGAGGCAGCTTGCTTTGTAGG
>JALTMC010000897.1 GCA_027005175.1 Myxococcales bacterium | reverse complement strand
GTCATTGCGAATTTGCGACAGTCCAAAAGAAAGGTGAAGTTGTTGTTGGATGTTGAGGCTCAGGCTCGTCTCAATAGTAAACACAAATCAAGTCTGTGCGAAATCTCTTCTCTGCGATTCGAGAATGTCAGTTGTGTTGCAGTAGCTTGTTTTGAGGACGAGGAAGTCATGGAGGGATAGGGAGCGATGATTAGTTACAGGAATTGACGCAGGCTGAGGAGGAGGTGGAGCCTGTGGAGCAGGTGGTTCCGCTGGAGCAAAGTGTACAGGATGCTTTGGCGTAGCCGTCGTTGTAGGACCCGATAGCACAAGGCAAACAGGCGGAGGCTGAGGTGCTACCGGTGTTGGGGTTGTATTTACCTTGGGGGCATGCCTTGCACCAGTGGGCTCCAGTTTGATCTTGATAGGTGCCCTTCACACAGGTGATGCAAGCGGATGCAGAGGTACTTCCTGTGTTGGGGTTCTTGGTTCCCGCAGGACAGAGCTTGCAAGAAGCCTGTCCAGTTTGGTCTTGATACTTTCCGGTGGGACAGACTTTGCAAGCAGCTTTGGCATATTGATCGTTGTAGGTAGTGGACCCTTTGGTTGCAGATATGTGGTTTGCGTACCCAAAAACCAGTGACACCCTTGCCAAGACTTGATGATTCTGGTTACATGTGTCCGTTTGAAGGGCTTTTTGATGACTTGTGGATGAGGAGATCGTTGATGAAGAAGCCGCTTTGGGAGCCATCGCCAGAACGTGTGCAAGAAACCCAAATGACTCGGTGGATGGCTTATCTTCGCGAAAAGAAGGAGCTTGACTTTTCGGATTACTGGTCTCTCCATCAGTGGTCTGTTGCGGAACCCGCTTCTTTTTGGGAAGCCTTCTGGGAGTTTTGTGATATCCAAAGTTCTCAACCCTACGATGCTGTGTTGGAGAATGCGGATGATATGCTTAACAGTTCTTGGTTTCGGGGGGCTCGTCTTAACTTTGCAGAGCATATGCTGCGTTATCGTACGGATGACACTGCTATTTTGTTTTGCAATGAGGGTGGCGACGAGAGAATTATCTCGTACCATGAGCTGGCCCATCAGGTCGCACAGATCGCTCAAGCTCTGCGCGAGCTAGGTGTGGGTCCTGGTGATCGTGTTGCAGGCTACTTGCCTAATATTCCAGAAGCGATTGTTGCGATGTTAGCAACGGTTTCCCTTGGTGCGATTTGGTCCTCAACCTCTCCAGACTTCGGCTATCGTGGTGTTCTTGACCGTTTTGGGCAAATTGAACCCAAGGTTTTGTTCGCGGCAGACGGCTATTACTACAAAGGCAAAGTCATCGATTCCCTTTCGCGGTTACCCGCGATTGTAGAATCCATTCCCTCCATCCAAAATGTTGTGATTGCTTCCTACACAAAACAAAACTCTGCTCTCTCTCTCGCTGCAAAAATGGTGTCTTGGGATGATTTTGCTGTCGAGGATCCGGAACCTCTGACCTTTGCTCAGATGCCCTTTGACCACCCCCTTTATATTCTCTATTCATCGGGAACAACAGGGATTCCAAAATGTATCGTTCACGGTGCGGGTGGCACTCTCTTACAGCACCTCAAAGAACACCGTTTGCACGTCGATATTAAAGCGGGCGATGTCTTCTTCTATTTCACAACGTGTGGTTGGATGATGTGGAACTGGCTTGTCAGTGGGTTGGCTTCCGGTGCGAAGCTCCTACTCTTTGATGGCTCTCCCTTTCACCCCGGCCCCGATGTGCTGTGGAGATTGGCTGAAAAGCACAAGATGAAGATCTTTGGTACCAGCGCCAAGTATCTCGCTGCTCTGGAGAAGGCGGGAATGAAACCAGGTGAACAGTTTGACTTGTCTGCCTTGCGATCCGTTTTATCCACAGGCTCTCCATTGTCGGAAGCCAGCTTTGAATATGTTTATCGGGATATCAAGCAGGATGTTCACCTCGCCTCTATCGCTGGTGGGACAGATCTGATCTCCTGTTTTGTTCTCGGTAACCCCCAGCTTCCTGTTTATTCGGAAGAGATCCAGTGTCCTGGCTTGGGTATGAATGTCTTGGCATTTAACGATGATGCACAGCCTGTTACCCAAGAGAAAGGTGAGCTAGTCTGTATCACCCCTTTCCCTTGCCAGCCTATCTACTTTTGGAATGATCCTGATAAAGCGCGTTATAAGAGTGCTTATTTCGATGTCTATCCTAATATTTGGCGACATGGCGACTTTATCGAAGTCACGGCCCGCAAAGGCACTATTATCTATGGTCGCTCTGATGCGACCCTGAACCCTGGCGGTATTCGTATTGGAACAGCTGAGATCTATCGTGCAATAGAGCCTCTCCCCGAACTTCTTGACAGTCTCGTTATTGGACGTGACATCCCCGGCAACGACGTAGAGGTGGTGCTGTTTGTTAAACTGGCCGAAGGTGTGGAGATGACTGATGCATTAACCAAGACCTTGAAACAAACTATTCGCAAAGAGACCACACCACGTCATGTACCCTCTGCTGTGTATGCGATCCCAGATATCCCCTATACCATCAGCGGCAAAAAGGTCGAACTCGCTGTCCGCCGTGTGGTTCACGGCCTCTCTGTCCCCAACCGCGACGCCCTGGCGAATCCCGATGCTCTCGAATATTACAAGGCATTTCAAAAATAAGGAGTGCCAAAGCAGCGGAACCAATAGATCGGGAATATATCGAATGTGCTCGTGGATAACATTGAAACCTGGCAGCCTGTACCACAAATGGATATAGCGAAATCCCCCGTATATCCGTGGGACTAAAGTCCCACTCTGAGGATCTCGGAACTGCCCCTTCGGGGCACTCAAAACACTTTGCCCTTCAGGCAAAACGGAAGGATTGAGCCGACTTCAGTCGGGTTTTTCTTCCTCAGAATGGGGGCTTTAGCCCCACTCTGAACCTACGCAAACTTGCACTCCAAAAGAGGTAATTCATAGTCACGTCCATTTTATTTTCATAGCATGGTACAGGTTGTAGCGTGTTTTTACTCAAGCACTGTAAGAAGCCCGTAGCATTGAAAATGTTCAAGCTATTAAATCGCTATTCCTGCCCCTCGTGACTTTTGCTACCGGACTTGAGCTGCTGTTTGCGCTCCGCATTGAATTCATCGATAAAGTCTTCAGAGAGTTCTGTGGGATTCATACTTGCGAGTTGAAGCTGAAGCTTGACAGTCCCATCAACATCATCGTGCTCGATTAAACCTTTGCGTATAATGTGGGTCAGAAATCCGGGAAGAAGCTCTGCCTCCAATGGGACCTCTGCCGAATCCAGAAAAGCCAGATAGAAACGCTCTTCTGGTTTTGGGGTGACAAACGCAACACCATGGGCATCTACAAGAGTCACATCACTCCCTTTGCACATCACACGAATCAATTCTTCATTCCTCTCTCTTTTCTTCCCAAACTTCTTCCCAAACACGACTTGTGTCTTCAGGTACGACGAAGTGAATAAACTGTCAAGAGAGAAACCAACAGATTTACCACAGTCATTCAAGATCGGAGGGATTTGTGTCGTACTTGGAGACAGAAACGTTGTGTAAGACTAGCCCGAGTTCGGTCCACAACAAAGTTAGTGCTCTTGTCCAAAGAATCGGGAAACCAAATTAAAACAGACTCAGATACGGAGTTCTTGCGATGAATACGATCTTCTCTCCATCCCACAAAGAGAGAACCTTTTCCCCACAAACACCCGGATGGGCTTCGTTGGGCCTGCTGTTTCAAAGGTCTCAGCTTATTCTGTTGTGTATGCTTTGGATGGGCCTGTTGTTGGTGGGATGCACTCCGGGGCCTGAGCCTGCATCAGAATTTAAAAGTTGGGTTACAACATCACCTGGAAGCACCGTCACTTCCCAACGATTAGCTACGGACAAGGAAGGTCATTTGTATGCTTGTGGTGTTTTTTATGGAACCCTGACATTGGGGACATTTCAACTGCAATCCAAAGAGCTGCACGCTTTGTATTTCGCCCGACTGAACGCAGCAGGTGAGTACGAATGGGCGCATCAAGTCGGTCAGGCTCAACCGGGGTTAGCCCTGACAAGTTGTAAGGCCGCTCGGGATGGAAATCTGCTCCTTACGGGCTACTATTACAAAAGCATGACCTTTGACAAGGTCAAGCTCCCCGCACAGTCTCAAGTCTCTTTGACCAACGCATTTTTGGCGCAAGTGAGCCCTTCGGGTCAGGTGTTGTGGGCTCTCGGTGTGCCAGGTTCTTCGGGAGCGCAAGGCAGCAATATCGCGATCTCACCCACAGGAGAGCTTTGGTGGATCGGATTCTTCCGCAACACGGGGACGTTTCAGGACATCACGTTGCAAACCCAAAAATCGAATGAGCCACAAATGTTCCTGGCTCACCTCAATCGCAGAGGTGAATTTCTTCGAGTGATCACCACTCCTGGATACTCGGTTGGAACCGACGTACAGATCGACGCGGCGGGCCGAATCACACTGGCAGGGATCTTTCAGAAGATTCTGATCATCGGTTCAGAAACTCATATCAGTCGAGGGAAGTCGGATATCTTTGTGGCCCAGTTGAGCAAGGAAGCCAGAGTACTTTGGAGCACTTCTTTGGGTGGTAAGAGCAACGACAATGGTGTCGGCATTGCATCAGGACAGGACGGTCATACCTATATCCATGCAACACTCGAAGGAGACGCTCAGATCGGGAAAACCAAACATGAAGTAAAAGGAGGTAAACGTCATATTCTGACCAGAGTAGATCCCCAAGGAAACTTTGTTTGGAGCCGAGATATCACTACCGTTCAACAAGTCTCTCCGATGCTATACGAGCGGTTGAGTGTTGCTGTATCTGCCCAAAATAATGTCTATCTCCTCGCGGAATACAGCACCCCCAATCGTACACAGTTTAACTTCGCCCTTTCCATTATTCCCAATTTGGAAGGGGCATCACGTCAGAATATTATCCCCCAGCCCTCTGGGCAGGGTGCTGTTGGCAAAGACTTGGTCATCGATTCACAAGGCCACGCCATCATCACAGGCTGGCTCCAAGGTTCCACCACATTGCAACAACACCAGCTCAACGATACCGGTAGCCCCAGCACCTTTATCTGGAAGATGAAGTAGCTGAACACAAAGATACTTTGCTGCTCCTGCATCGTCGTCTGTACAAGCAACGCAACAATACCGGTAGTCTTGGTCCCTTTTTCTGGAAGAGGGAGGTGTTACAAACCACGCAACAATACCGGTAGCTCTGTGGCCCCTTTTTCTGGAAGAGGGAGGTGTTGCAAGCCACGCAACAATACCGGTAGCCCTGGCCCCTTTCTCTGAAAGAGGAAGGTGTGGAACGCAGCTAACTATTGTTTTGCGACGACACGTTTTTTTTGACCGGGACGAATACGGACACGTTTGACTTTACGACTGCCGTTGGGGAAGACGAAGCGAACGCTATAAGAGCCAGCAGGAACGGTGTAGGGAGGGCGCATGGAGCGTCCGACATAGTCACCATTCAGATAGACCTTGGCGGTGGGGCGAGACAACAGCCAGATCTTACCCATGGGGAACTTATGGCGAAAGATCCGGTGGCCTTTTTTGAATTTAACTCGTCGGCGGAAGCGAGCACCAAATCGCACAGTGCGATAGACAACCGTGTGTGTTCCAACAGAGAGTTTCTTTTTAAACAGAGGGATCTTGCCCAGGGATTTTCCATCGATAAACACTCGACTGGTGGGTGATCCTCCAAACGAGACGACGGCAAAGGCTTTCCTCTTTGTCTCAAGAGGCACAAATTTTACAGTCATGCGTTGAAATTCGCTGCCTGTTAAACGAAATGACTTGTCAACGGGTGCATATCCGGCTTTGGTAATGCTTAGCCTGTGAACACCTGCGGTGAGTTTGTATCGCTTCATGGGAGATGAGCCAACAGTGGAGCCGTTCAACTTGATCACAGCACCGGGAGGATCCGTGACGATGGAGATCCAGCCTTCAGGTACGATGTTTCGAACTTTTTTGCGCACGATGGGTAGTGGGTCGTTGTCACGGATGCGGCGTCGTGGTGGAGGACGTCTACGACTGTGACGCCGAATCCGTCGGCGACGTCGTCGTCGTCGCACTCGCTTCAGTTCGATATTGAAATTCTTTTTCTTTTGAGCGACATTAATAAGAAAGACTTCGCTGTGGTCTTTATGTCCCTTGCTCTTGATTGTAAGAGTATGGGATACCCCTGCTGCAACAGAACCTTCGTACACGCCTTCAAACAGCATCCTCAGTGGTTTTCCATTGACCAAGACATTTGCCTTGGTGGGTCTCACCTTGACAAGAACCCGTCCCATGACCATTCGCTTCGGTTTTTTGCGAAGCGTCACACGCAGAGGTTTTTCTGCCATGCTTTTGGTAAACTTTTGGATCTCTCGAACACTGGAGAGATAGCCTTTGGCTCGAATGCTGATAATATAGCGTTTTCCAGGAGCAAACATCACGGCTTTGGGGGTCTGACCACGCAGTTCGTCATTGATATGAATCGATGCATTGTGTGGGGTGCTGAGTATGGTCCATGGCACCGCAAAGACGGGGATGTCTGTATCCTTTTGATTCATCAATGCATAGGTCGCGATGGCACCGCCACCCAGCAAGAGCACGAGCAAAAACAGCCACAAACCTGCATTGCTTCGGCGTTTGTTTCGATGAGAGCTTTCTTCAAACTCGTTAAAGTCAGCGATTGCGGAAGACTGAACAGGCATTTGATGAGTGGGTGCAGCGCCGGTCAGAGCTACCGGGTGGGCCGTTGCGTTGGATGGGGTATGAACTCCTGAATTGCTTCCTGTTTCAAAAGCTTGACTATGAAAGCTAACCAAGGATGAGCTTGTGGGAAGGGCGGTGATCTCTCCATCCGACATCACACGTTGCACGTAGTGTGAGAGGCGTTTGCTTCCTGCCGCCAGTCCATGACGCAAGAGAAAGTCTTCCAAGGCCAGCTGCATTTCACCGCAATCTTGAAAACGATGCTCACGTTCTGTAGCCAGTGCCTTTTGTACGATCAGTTCGAGAGCGGGGGGATAGCCATCTCGGTACGTCGAGGGAGGTGGATAGTCTCCACCGATAATCTTATGGAGTGTGGCGATCTCATTGTCGGCGCGAAAGAGACGGTTGCCTGTTGTGAGCTCCCAGAGAACGATGCCCAGTGCAAAAACATCACTCCGGCGATCGAGAGGTTTGCCTGTCGCCTGCTCCGGCGACATATAGGCATACTTGCCTTTCAACACACCGGCGCGAGTGTGATGAACTTGGCTGGCCGCTTTGGCGATACCAAAGTCCACCACTTTTACACCACCGTTGTAGGTGATCATAATATTCTGAGGCGAGATATCTCGATGCACCAGGTTCAGGGGCATCCCGTTATTGTCGGTACAAGAGTGAGCATAATCCAGCCCTGCACAAGCACCAATAATAAGCTGGCAACAGTGTTCAAAAGGAACAAAGACACCGCGTTTGGAGGCTGCTTTCATCAACGCACTTAGACCAATACCGTCGATGAACTCCATACTCATGTAGTACGTACCGTCTGCCTCACCTAGCCCGATGATCTGGCAAATGTTCGGATGATCCAAGCGTGCAGCCAGACGGCCCTCATCCAGAAACATTCGGATGAATTCATCGTTTTCATTGAGGTGAGGTAAGATCACTTTGACAGCGACGCGTTTCTCGAAGCCTTCAACGCCGGTTTTGCGTGCTTCCCATACTTCAGCCATTCCCCCAGCGGCGATCTTTTTTACTAGGCGAAGATCTCCCAGCATTCTTGAATGCTCTGTCATGTTGGACTGTCCTGTCACTCGTCACTTTACCTTTATTTATAGCAAGAGTATATCTCACCACATAATACAACATCACTTGAAAGAAATGTATTATAGTCAGAAAAGTCTAGTTTGTCGAATCACAACTCTTCCTTACGAGGGGCTTGCATATTCTTTACCAACTCTCTAACTTCCCCACTTGCTGTAGCCAAAATAACTCTCAGCATTTGGGTTTATGGTATCGCGATACCATACTGCGACACCCTACTTTATGGCAAGGGGGGATAGGCTCTATCGTCTCCTTGTGCGATCTGTCAACCAAAGAAGGTAGGCATGCAAGAAGGAATTCTCTTACAAGGACGCTACTACGTTCATCAATTGATTGGGCGAGGAGCCCAAGGTGAATGCTGGCTTGTACAAGAGGACAATCAGTATTGGTTGGCCAAGATCTACCGTCTTACACACGAGGGTTGGGAACGCTACACCCTCGTCGAACGCGAAGCCCATATTCTGCGACAGCTTGAATCTCCTGTGATCCCCAAATTTCGCGACATGTTTGTCTTGCCCGACGACGCCGCGCTCTGCTTGATTCGAGAATGGGTCCCTGGTCTCAACCTCGAACAGTTTGTGGAAGAACACAGGACATCAGAAACGGAAGTTCGCCAGATCGGACGACAATTGTTAGAGGTGTTGCATTATATACACAGTCTGTCTCCTTCAGTCATTCATCGCGATATCAAGCCCACCAATGTGATCTTACGAGAAGATCACACCGCGACATTGATCGATTTTGGCTCCGTACGCGATGTCATTTATGCAGAACAAGGTGCCTCTGTGGTGGGAACATACGGCTATACCCCACCGGAGCAGTTCTTGGGGCATCCCTCCCCCGCATCCGATCTATACGCACTTGGTGCCACTTTGATCTACATGTTGTCTCGCCGTCACCCCTCCACCCTCCCTCTCACACGCAATCGACTTCTGTTTGAGCCCTATATCAACGTGTCGCAGCGATTCTTGCGGATATTGCAGCGACTTCTAGCCCCGGTAGTCGAAGAGCGCTTTCAGTCTGCGATGGAAGTGATTCAAGCTCTTGAGCGCTGTGAACAAACGGGAGCCGCTCTCATCACAACACAGCACACCATTCGAGCACTCCCCATTCCCTTTGAACCCACAGAGGGCCTCTCCACAACAGGCCGTGTGGTGCGTTCTCGTACGGCGGCCCGAAAGCCCCCCTGGCAACGCAATCGAGATGACTCTGCCGTCATAACATGGGAGCACGAGAGGGCTCCTCAAACAGAGCCCCTCCTTGAAGATTGGCAACCCCATTATCCCGATCTCAACACAGTGCTTGAGACCTTACAAACACGCTACCAGATGAAGGGACTTGATACCTTCAGCACCCCTCTTGAGCTG
Source organism: Myxococcales bacterium (assembly GCA_027005175.1). GTDB lineage: Bacteria > Myxococcota_C > UBA6777 > UBA6777 > UBA6777 > M3003. The sequence goes on along the minus strand of JALTMC010000897.1, from coordinate 27 downwards.
GTGGAGGCGATCGACAAGCACTTTGAA
>JALTMC010000896.1:413-9212 GCA_027005175.1 Myxococcales bacterium | reverse complement strand
GGACATGGCCTGTGGGCAAGTCACCATCCTGGATCAACTTGACCAAGGCAGGAGCCGCCTGTCCAGCATCCCAACGTGTCCGACCTTCTTGCCATGCATTTTCCCAACTCATCCTACATCTCACCTACTTATAAAGAGTATTACCTTAAGGCCCAGTGCGAACCAACCGAAACCCAACCATATCATAGCGGCTATAAGGGCGATTCCCGCCGCGATAGGCGACGCGAACAAAGCGGGCTGAGACTTTCCAAGAGCCTCCTCGAAAGATACGATCACGCCCTCGCCTGGGTCCCGTTGGATCAACACTCCGCTCCTTGGGATATTCCTTGTACCGATCCCAAACCCATTCTGCGACATTACCCAACATATCATACAAACCCCATGAGTTCGGTCGTTTGAGCCCAACAGGATGTGTGCACTCTTTGCTATTTTTTTGGAACCAAGCGAGCTTTGAAAGAGAGCGTTTGCGAGCTTGGCGATGCCCAGCACGCACAGCATACTCCCACTCTGCCTCCGTAGGCAACCGCCATCCACGACAAGTCGTCAGAGAGCTCTCCCCACGTCTCCGATATTTTCGACGCAGCCAGCAACGCCATCCCCTCCGACGTTTGCGACAGGTAAAGCAACGCGGTCGCCTCTGACGACGTGACAATCGATTCGCAAAGGCAACAGCTTCATGCCACGTCACACGTTCCACAGGACAGGAGCCTCCACACTTTCGAAAGAAAGAAGGATTGTATCCCATCACTGCGCGAAACTGACGTTGCGTGACCTCTTTTTGCCACATCCAAAAGCCACGCTTTATCCGAACAGGATGCATCATCTCATCCGAACGCCGTCCGACCTCTTTACCAGGAGAACCCATAGAGAAGTGCCCTGCGGGGATCCAAACAACGTGTGCTTTGGGAACTCGTCGAACAGGTATGGTCACACCTGCTTTGCGTGGCACCTGAAATGCGATGGCTGACTTCCTACCATATCCAAGTTCGGAGAAAAAAACGCTCCAAAACCCAAGAAAGACAACACCAACAACCCCCAACAGCCGGGATTTTACCAGAACAAACATTGTAGAACTCTCACATGTTATCGAATCGTCTATACAATCGCACCACCGACTCTACATAATACCGGACTTGCGTCCCCTTGCAATAAGCACATGCGCGGGTCTCGATAAGATACCGCGCTGGGAGTTCGATAAAAAATGCATCGAACTCATAGCACGGCCTATCACCAACAGATCCCCCTACTCCAAGGGAACATGCGGGTCTCGACAGTGTACCGCACTGGGAGTTCGATGGGAAAGAGGGATAGAACAAGGTGAGATCTATTTGAGAGGCTCGATTTCGTGGAAGATCAGCCCTTCTACATTTTGTTGAGCATACTGTAGAGGCCAGACAGAGTCGGAGAGAAGGACGGGATGATCGTTGCGGTCGATGACCATCTTATAGTCGCGTCGTCGCTCTAGCCAGACGATCGCCTCAGGAGTTCCCTCAACCCATCGTGCCACCTTGAAAGGTAAGGTCTGAAAGCTCACACGAACACTGTACTCTTTGACGAGGCGTTGTTTGAGTACCTCAAATTGAAGTTGACCAACAGCACCGAGATACGGTGCTTGTCGTCCGATTTCGGGGTCAAAGAAGAGCTGAATAACACCTTCCAAAGAGAGTTGTTCCAATCCTTTGTCAAGGGATTTTCGTTTCAAGGGATCTTCGAGATGAACACGAACAAAGTGTTCGGGCGCAAAGCGAGGAATGCCTTTAAACAGGAGTTGTTTTCCGGCAGAGACGGTGTCACCGATCCGAAGTTTGCCTGGATCGTACAATCCAACGATGTCTCCGGGCCAAGCGTCATCAACAATCGAGCGTTCTTGGGCCATAAAGGAGTGTGGTTTGCTGAGTCTAAGTTTCTCGTTATTTCGACCAATGACAGTATCTACACCGCGCTCAAAGTGGCCGCTGACAACCCGCATAAAGGCGATACGATCGCGATGTTTGGGATTCATATTGGCCTGAATTTTAAAGATAAACCCGGTAAAGTCTTTGTAATCGGGGGGGATCACTTCCTCTGTACTGGTTTCACGAGATGCTGGAGAAGCGGTGTGTTCTGCTAGAAATTCAAGCAAGGGTTGAATACCAAAGTTGGTCTTGGCAGATCCCCAAAAGACAGGGCTGAGTTCGCCAGCCAGGAAGCTGTCGTGATCGTAGGCGTCGCCGGCCATCTCAATCAGCTCCAGGTCTTCCAGGAGTTTATCGTACAAGATCGTGGGGATGTGTGCTTTTGCTTCTTCCACAGACATGGTTTTGAAGTCGATGATCTGTTCACCCTTTTGGCCCTCTTCAAAGACGAACACGGTTTTGGATGCAAGATTAACCACACCCATAAACTCCCGTCCCATACCGATGGGCCAGTTCATGGGAGTGACCTTCAGGTTGAGGGTTGCGCTGACTTCGTCCATCAGGTCGAGAGGGTCCAGACCTTCACGATCGAGTTTATTCATAAACGTGATCACAGGCAGCTCACGCATCCGACACACTTCAAACAGCTTTCGTGTTCGGCTCTCCACACCTTTGGCGTGGTCCAACAGCATCACAGCGGAGTCGACAGCAGCCAGGGTTCGATAGGTGTCTTCGGAGAAGTCTGCGTGACCCGGGGTATCTAAAAGGTTGAGAGCGCTACCGAGATAATCAAACTGAAGGACGGAGGAGGAGATGGAGATCCCTCTCTCTTGTTCCATTTGCATCCAGTCCGATATCGTACTCCGAGAACTCTTTCTCGACTTAACCTCACCCGCAAGATGGATGGCATTGGCATACAACAACAACTTCTCAGTGATCGTTGTTTTACCAGCATCCGGGTGGGAAATGATGGCAAAAGTACGACGTCGTAATGCTTCTTCTCTAAGATTCGTGCTTGACAAGGGAGCCCCCTATCCGAAAACAATCCAAAACTCGATTTGTTCGAGTCCTATAACAACTTTTCTGGTTGGGCTCAAGGTACGACTTTCTCCACTCATCATCTTTGGTTCAGGAGCGACAAGATATGACCTCTCCGAATGCTGGTACTTCTCCCCCCTCTTTGCCAGCGATGCCACAGAATCCTCCAACAGGGGGAGGCTTCTCCTGGCACCTCTGGTTTCCCTTGGTACTCCTGCTCTTGGCCCTACTCTTGCTCTATGGACAAACCGTCACATTCCCCTTTGTCAACTGGGATGACACCCGGTATGTGTATCGCAACCCTGTCTTGCTTTACCCCACCAAGTTCTCCTGGTGGGACAGATGGTTTCCTCCCTTCTTTGGCTACCCTCTTCCTCTTACGCTTGCCAGTTACCGTATCGATCAGATGCTCTACGGTGTTCCTACGGCCAAGAGCTTCGACCTCTCACAAGGTTGGGGATACCATATCACGAATCTGATCCTGTGGATCATGATCATCGGCATACTCTATCGATGGTGTTTGCGATTCGTCCGTTCACGCTGGGCCGTCTTTGCTGGAGTCGCAGTCTTTGCCTTCCACCCCGTCTCTGTAGAGACTGTCGCTTGGGTAACGGGGCGCAAAGAGCTGCTTCTCACCCTATTCAGCCTCTGCGCCCTAGGGATGCTTCATCGTTGGGGGCAAGAGCCCAAGAAGAGCAGCATGTGGGCTCTCCTGCTCTGGTCTTTGGCTGCCTTACTCTCCAAACCCAATGCTGTCTTCCTCTTGCCCTTTGGGCTTTGGTATGTGCTTGTCTTTGCACCTCATAATTTGAAAGACACCGAGCGTCGCTCTCTGTGGAGACAATCCGCTGTGGTGGCAGGGGTCTTATCGATCTTCAGCGGGACCTCTATCTATTTGGGGATGGTATGGCAAAGCCATATGGGAGCCGTGGAGACCTCACGCTCCCTACCCAACATCCTCGATCGGGCCTTATGGGCTTTTGGCTACCATCTGAGATTGTTCTTCTACCCTATAGGACTGCGTATTAAATATATCGTCGGCCCCAATGGTTTTGACATCTATCACGGGCTGGGTCTCCTTGGCCTGACTCTCTTCCTTTTTCTTCTGCTACATCCACGAACCCGCCGTAGCCCAGCAGGCGTAGGGTCGGCCTTATTCCTTACATCCTACCTGCCTGTGAGCAACTTAATGCCCCTCCGTCGCTATATCGCTGACACCTATCTATTCTTACCGATGATCGGAATCGCACTGATCGTTGCCTATGGATTTCAACAACTTCAGAAGCACTGGAGCGCGGCCATCAACAGAGGCGCTATGCTCTCCTTTCTGTTGCTCCTCCTTGGATGGATGGGGCTCACATGGAAGCAGATCCGTGTCTGGAAAGATGCGCCAAGTCTCTGGGAGAATGTATCTCGCTACCATCCCAATAGCCCTCGTCTTTGCCGAATGTTAGGAAATTCATACAACAAGACCAAACAACTCAAGAAAGCTGTTACCGTCTATCAGCGCTGCATCAAGCGATTTGGCCCTGCGATGTATCGCAACAATCTTGCCATAACCTATCTGCTGCTCGGACAATGGCGAAAAGCCAGACACCAGTTTCGATCGATTTTGCAGAACAGACCTGGCGACCGAAAGGCACGCTACTATCTACAAATGATACATCTGCGTTACCCAAAAAAGCGGATTCATCGTCCGCGCTCGCGCCCGGCTCCAAGCTCCCAAGAAAAGCAACATCACAACCACTGAAGATCCGTTGCAGGAGGGAACCTATTTCGTGTAGAGTGTGAAATGGGTTTGTGATGAGAGAGTAGCCCGGATCAAAGATATTTGTCGGAGCAACAAGGAATACCGAGCAACAATGACAGACCGTGGCAAACGGGTGGGGTCTTACCTACTGCTGGATGAGCTGGGAAAAGGCGGTATGGGGAACGTCTATCTGGCAGAACATATTCAGACAGGCAAGGTCGTTGCGCTTAAGACTGTGCGGCTTGCCAAGCGTAAATTGCTGTCACAGCTTCGGCGAGAGATCGATGCGTTGTCTCAGATCCAGCACCCTGGTATTGTTGGGATTGTGGAGCAAGGTGTTCATGGGGGGCGCCCTTGGTATGCTATGGAGTTGGTCACAGGAACCACCTTGCGCGACTATCTACGAGAGACCTTCCCTGCGCACCTCACAGATATGACAGTGGAAGAGGCTCCACAGACCCAACGTTCTCACCAGCAAGACTCCCATCCCTCTCTTGACTACATTATCGATTGGATTGACGATGGTGAAAGTCTGCCCGACCCCACAATGGAGGAGGATCCCAGCCACTCCACCCAAACAACGACACAATCCCCTGGCGAGACTGTCAAAGAGGGGACTCTGTTCCGTTGGAATATCCTCGAAGAAGAAGAGACAACCAAGCCATCCGCCTCACAAAACTTACAGAACTCCTTAAAAGCCGCCTATGGTCTGAGCATTACTCTAGCCTATCTTCATGGAGAAGGTATTGTCCACTGTGATCTGAAACCTGAAAATATCATCTTACAAGAAGATGGCTGGCCCGTTCTGATCGACTTTGGTTTGCTGGTACAGTTTGCAGGAGGAGTCAATCGCGAAGTCTTGGAGTTAACACAGGAGGGGGCGGGGACCTTACCCTACATGTCACCAGAACAGATCAATGGCGATCTGCTCGATGCCCGCTCTGACATCTATGCGATGGGTTGTATTCTTTACGAAATGCTTGTTGGAGAGCCCCCCTTCGTAGGACATCACTACGATGTGGTCGCTCAACACTTGTTCGAGACACCCATTCCACCCTCCGAACGAGTCAGAGGAATTCCTCCGGCACTCAACCAACTTGTTATGCGAATGTTGGCCAAAGAACGGCAAGATCGTATTGGGTATGCTGATGTTGTGGGAGGATTCTTGCAAGAGATCGACCCAGCCCTACGAACACAAACTCCCTTTGGAGAGTATCAACTTCAGGTACAACCACCAGAAGGAGAACCTGTCCTTACCCCCCGGCTGAGGCTGACAGAAGAGAATCAGCCCCCTTCAAGCCCGGATGATACCTATCCAGAAGTACCAACCATCCCCAAAAAAAGAAAAGAAGCAGTAACCCACACACTCCTTCCAGAGTTAGGGGAAGAGACGATCCCACTCAGCGGTGATGAAAAGGATCGCTCCTCTATCGTGGCTCACAAGGGGCAGCGGAGCACAACATTGCTGCAGCTACCCTTGCCCCGAGTCTACCTCTACCGCCCAAGCCTCACGGGTCGCCATGAGTCTTGGGACAAACTGAAAGCGAAGATCGATGCGTTACGCAAAAAGAAAACCAGCGGACTCGTCTTACTTGGAGGAGAGAGCGGCCTCGGGAAAACCCGATTAATCCTTGAGTTGGCCCAGTATGCCCGCGTAAAGCAACTGCAGATCATTGTCAGTCGATGCCAGGAGCACTTCGCTCCTGCGATGAGTATGTTTCATCCCTTTCTCGAAGCCATGGGTGACAAAGTACGAGAAAGACAGGGCTTTGAACTTCCTTTCTTCGAAACAGACACAGAGTTGGTGGCACCCATCCAAACCTTTGTTCACTCAGAGCCAGAGCAGCTCTTTGTCACAGGAACACAAGCCCCTTCCCACGCACACCTACGTGTCTACCGAACTCTACAACAGCAGCTTGAAAAATTCTCTGCCGAGCAACCTCTTCTCTTTTTGATCGATGATCTGCATCTGGCCGATGAGCTTTCTCTTGGGGCATTGGCCTATTTGAGCCGTCCCAATACTCTCCCGAATGTCCTGTTTGTAGGAGCTTATCGCAGCGAAGAATGCCCTATCGCCCTTAAGATGCTGAGCAACCAGAAAAGTGTAAGCCAAGTTAGCTTGGGCCGACTTAAAGATGAGGATATCACCGCCACCGTTGGTGATATGCTCGCGATGTCGGAAGTACCAGAGAGATTGGCGAATACACTGATCCGGTATGCACAGGGAAATCCCTATTTTGTAGCCGAGTACCTGCATGTTGCTGTGGCTGAGGGATTGTTGCAACGTGATATGGGAGGCCAGTGGCATTTTGATTCGCTGCTGATACCAGAACCCAACCAAAAACACCAAGACCTCTCCTTGAACGTTCCCAGTGCGTTGCGAGCACTGGTACTTCGTCGTGTCGCAAAGCTCCCTGCCGAATCCCGCATGCTTCTCGCAGTCACAGCAGTGTTGGGCCGAGAAGCCCCAATCTCCTTGCTTCACCTTGTGACCGGAATGCCCTCAAAGAAGTGGTGGAAGGTCGTTGAGCAACTGCAGCGATTGTTAATTCTGGAGACCACAGGCAACGACACTCTTCGCTTTGCTCATGAGCAGTTTCGCGATGCTATCTATGCTGAGATGTCAGAAGCTGCACGTGCGATGTATCATTGCAAAATTGCGGAGGTCATGGAGCAACACTGGACCAAAGAAATAGAGCTGCATTACGCTACGCTTGCCCACCACTGGCGGCATGCCAACGAGCTAGAAAAAGCAGCGAACTATTACAAGCTAGCGGCTGAGCTGGCTCGGAGCAAATACGCAACAGAAGAAGCCATACGCTCCTACCAATCGTTTCTACAGATTCAAACCTCCAGCGCAAAAGAGTATCTAACCGTAAAGTTGGCTCTGGCGGAGTTACTCACCTTACAGGGCCATATTGAACCCGCACATGAGACGCTTCGACAAGCATTGGATCTCGTCCGCCAACAGCACAAACCTTTTACAGAAGCCCAAGTTCACCTACGTATGGGAAAGTTGCTCTGGCACCAAGGGCATCGAGAAGAGAGCAGGCTATCTACAGAAGAAGCGTTGGGTTTGTATCGACAGCTGGGAGACCGTCGAGGTATTGGCTCTACGCTCGCACACTTGGGACACTGTTCTTATTACCAAAGCAAGTGGAAAGAAGCCCAAAAGTACTACCAAGAAGCGATGTATCTCTATCGACAAGCGGACGACCAGCTCGACCAGGGGCAAATGATTCTCAACCTAGCCCGCCTCTCCAGCCGACAAGGAAAGCTCCCTGAGGCGCGAGAGCTATGCCAAAATGCGCTAGCTTGCTTTCATGAGTTGGCAGCATCACGCCCGGAAGCATTGGCTCTGGAGCAGATGGCTTATATCGAGCTTTATCAAGAGAACCTAGAGCAAGCCCAACGCCTCGCCACACGGGCACTTCAAACCTTTCGTGAGGAAGGTGACCCATTCCATGAAGGTATGGCTTTGGGCACTCTCGCACGCATTAGTCAAAATGCCGGGCAAGTGGACAACGCTCTTCAAATGTTTCGAGATGCCATCGCCCTGCACCAAAAGATCCAACACCCTCTGTTTGCAGCCGTTCATCAACTTCAGCGGATCTCACTCGAACGTTTGATGGGCTACAACCTGAGAGACTTGGAGTTGGAGATTGCCGAAGTCGAAAAATTCCTGAAGAAGACACAAGATCCGTTTTATTTGTCCATTTTGCAGTGTGAGCGAGGGCATATTGAGCTGGCCAAACGCCGCTCCGCCAATCGCCAGGTTCGTGAGGCTCGGCGCACCCTCACCTCCGCACACATCGATCCATACGCCCCCACAGAAGCTGGTATCCGCCTCCAACGCCTAAGCAATGCACAGCATCGCTTCTCCAAGAATATCAGACTATTTAAGGGAGAAGACCTGCAAAGCTTACCTGCAAAGCTACGAGAGAGCCTACAAAAGAAGTCGCAGTCCTAATACTACAACGAGACTTTCGTGTCCCCGTTTTGTGAAGACCCGTTGCTAGCAAAACACTATCCTGACACATGGGGGGTTGAGTAAAAGAGGTAGTGCTTATACCATGGTAAAATGAACTCTCGTCACAGGAGATAGAACCATGGCAG